>JAISUA010000257.1 GCA_031272305.1 Clostridioides sp. | reverse complement strand
TATACGAAAAGAGCAATCCTACAAAATTACCTGGACCAGGAGGAATATTGGATTTGACTCAAACTACTTTTACTCAAAATAAAGAAAATACAGTAATAGTAAAAGGAAGTAGATTTGTTCCAACAGAAGATGATAACTATTTCATAAAACTTGAAGGTGTAAGAAAAGTAGGTTATAGAACTGTATCAATTGCAGCTACTTGTGATCCAATTATGATGTCAAAGATAGAAGAAATAATAGAAGCAGTAAAAGAAAAAGTAAAATCAAACTTTGAAGGACAAAATTTAGGTAGATTCTTCTTAGATTTTAAACTTTACGGAAAAAACGGAGCAACAGGAATATTCAAAGGACAAGATTGTCAAGTTGGAAGTGAACTAGGAATAGTAATAGAAGCTGTTGGTCAAACACAAGAAATAGCAAACACAATATGTAGTTTTGCTCGTTCAACACTTCTTCACTATGGTTATGACGGAAGAATATCAACAGCAGGAAATCTTGCATTTCCATTTTCACCATCAGATTTCAAAGCAGGAGAAGTATATGAATTCTCAATTTACAATTTGATGGAATCAAAAGATCCTTGCAAGTATTTCCCAATGACTATCAAAACATTTAATAAGGGGGAATTAGAATAATGTATAATTTAAGAGATGTAGCAGATGTTATTAGAAGTAAAAATTCTGGTCCTTATGAATTGACATTTGATATAATATTTAAGAATTTGGACTATTTCAATCAGTTTAAAGAAAAAGAAATAATAACAAAAGAATCTTTTGCAAAATTATATAAAATAGATGAAAAAGATATAATGGATATAATCTATTTTGAACCTGCAAAAGCATTGAAGATAACTATAGTAAGACCTATATGTTCAGGAAATTTAGGAGAATCTGATGTATATGGAGCACAACAACATTCTCCACTTTTAAAACTTGAATTTGAACTTTAAGAGACTTTGTAGAAAAGTTGATAAAAAATAAAAAACGAGGTGAATAAGAATGAGAGCATTGCATGAATTTCATATGTACTCTGTATATTTTGCACCTAGGGGAAGAGAAAGATTACTTCGAATGGGGGATCAATTGGGACATCTGTATCTTGGATACGATGATAAATTGATAGGTATAGTAGGGGATTCAGGAAGCGGAAAATCACTTATATTGAAAGGAATGTTTCCAGGAATAGACCTTTCAAATGATGATGATGGACTAGATATTCATAAAGTGATGCAGGTTAGATCTCTTGACAATTCTTTTAGAAATGCAACATATCATATAGATATGAGATTTCAGCTTGCTTTCACTCAAATGTATGAGATAGTCAATTTTGTTCAAGAAGCTTTGAATAGAGGTAGAAGAATTATCATAGAACATTTTGATTTGATATACCCTTATCTAAATATAAATGCAGATTTGTTACTTGGAATAGGTGAAGAAATAATAGTGACAAGACCAAATATATTTGGACCACTTCCTCAGGATATCAAAGAAATCGTTATGCCTTCTTTACAATACAGAAGAATGGCACATACAGTAGAAGATCTTACAGATTTGATATTGATCAAGGATTACGGATATGAAATAGATGACATAAAGCATGGAGATGTAAGAGGGGGATTTATCTTAAATTTCAAGAAAAAACCAGAGCTAGACATTGAAGAACTAGAAAACAAGGTCAAAAAATTAATTGAAATGAAGCTTGATATAAGTTACAAAGATGATACTCATATATCTATAGGTGAACATATAATAAAGTGTACAGGTCCACGTATTCATGTTAGAAACACAGAAGAAATAAAATATTTTACTTTGTTAAAAGAATTCAAATATGACAGCTATCAAAAAGAATATTCATTGGTAGGTCTTGTTAGAGATAACCGGGAAAAATTAAATATTTCCGATTTAAATAAGATAACAAAGAGTGATGTGTAAAAAAATGCAACAAGGGAAAAATTATATTAATAAATAGAGGTATATAAAAATTCTATCAAACAGTTTCAGATAAAAAAGAAATGATATAAAAATGAACTTAAAAAGTTCATTAAAAAATATCATTTCTTTTTTTATTTTTACATCAAAAAATATCTGATAACAACAAGTATGTGTTATAATTAGAGTAGGAAATTTTGTAGAAAAAAATAGAATTTAATAAGTATAAATAGTTATATAATACATTAGCAAGGAGTGAAAACATTGGAGAATATGAATCATATTAAACAGTCAGTTAGAACTGTTGCATCAAATTTTTTGAAACAAGATGTAAAGATAAACGAAAATCTTGATAAAATTCTTGAAGAAAAATTTGAAAAAGTGCAAGGAGATGAAAATAAATATTTTGAGCTTTTGAAATACAATATTCTGTTTTACAAAACAATTTCAAGGAGTTTGGAGCCAATTATAGGAAAGTGGATAAAAGAAAAATATATTTCCAGTGAAGATGAACTCAACAGAGATCTTGAAATTATAACAGGTAATTGCAGAAAATATATCAATAAAGCTATGAAAGAGGATATCAATCAACTTATGCCTGAAGATTTCAGAAGTTTTATTGCATATGATAGAATAGAATTTGATTTAAAGAAACAACGTCTTGAAAAAGATTACAAAGTGCTTAATATCTATAAAGATATCTTAAGCATTTTTATAAGAAAAATAAGTATAAATAGAGATGACTATGAATTTATTTTTGATTTAAACTATGTTGACGTCAAACGAGAATTAAAAAAAGAGCTTATCTTATGTGTAAATAATATTTTATCTAGTTCTAAGGAAAATAAAGAAGAAATAGAGGACAAAGATTTATCTGAAGGAATCAAAAATATAGATTATGAACAGCAAATAAGTTTGGTGAGCGAAGAAGATATTCCAAACGATGAACAAATTCATAGAGGACTTAATGACGTTGAAATTGCATATCTTACTAAAATTGGCAATCTAACTAAGCAACATTTTGAGTTATATATTAGAAATGGTTACGATAAATTATTGAAACTAGAAAATGTTACAGATAAAGAATGTTATGGATTTTCAGAGGGAAGTATAGTTGATTTTGTATCAGGTGTTATTTTGCTTGATTTTCTAAATAAAAAAAATAAAAGCCTGATTGAAGGTGCGATGAGACTTACTGCTGTTGGAGAAATGGGAGCAAATGATTTCATACAATTCACAAACTATGTAGTTAAAAATCGTACAATATTAAGTGGAGAAGTATGGAAAGAAGCTAAAAAAATAGTTAGCAAAACATATAAAGATATTGAATCAAATGAATTGGCTAAAAAGGAATCGAATGACGATAGAGATATAAATGTAGAAAAATTTATAGAAAAAATTCTGATTTTACCTAGATCAGCATCATTTAAAGAATCTTTTATCAAGTTTTCAGAGGAAGAAGATATGGAGGATTATTCATTTGTAGATAGTTTAGGTTTAGAACTTGAAGAAACACAAAAAGGAAATATCATAAATGGACTTAAATATATTGAGCCTCAAGTCTTATTAAAACAACGAATGGAAGAAGAAAAAATAAAACAACAAGAATTAGAAGAACAAGCAAAGGTTGAGGAAAGACAACAAGAAATTGAAAGACAAAGACAAAAGAAATTAGAAGAACAAAAAGAAAAAGAACGAAGATTGAAATTAGAAGAAGAAAAACTTGAAAAAGAAAGACAAAAAAGAATAGAAGAAGAAAAATTTGAAAAAGAAAAAGAAAAAAGAATAGAAGAGGAAAAACTTGAAAGAGAAAAACAGAGAAGAATAGAAGAACAAAGAAAGGCTGAAGAAGAAAGAAAACTTCAAGAAAATAGAAAAAATCTGGAAACAAATAAAAAAGATGAAAAATTAAACGATACTAAAGTTGTTAATTATAGCAATGATTTCATAGCAGAAGATGAAGATGAAGATGATGAATCAGAAAAAACAGGTTCAAAGAAAGTAAGAGATACAATCATAGCAGTGGTAGTTGTGATAGCAGTGGTAGTAATATATTTTGTATCAGTAGGCTTAAAGAATAAAAAAGCAAACGAAGATTTAGCTAATTCAAATAATACGAACACAACAAGTCAAAGTGAAACAAAAGATAAAGAAAAAAGTGAACCTACGCCTGAAGAAAAATACAAGGCAGAAAAAGAAGCAAGACTAGCTGAAATCGAAAAATATGCAGATGATAAAGGATTGTATTATAGAGTATACGCGGGTTCTTTTAAAACAGAAGAAGAAGCAACAAAGACTTTAGAATCATATCAGAAAAAAGGTGTAGAAGCTAGCATTATTCAAGACAATGGATATTACAAAATAAATGCAGGAGAATTTGTAGACAGAACTGATGCTACAGCAAAAACAAAGGAACTTGCATCTAAATCTATAGAAACTTATATTGAAAAATACGACAAATATTATGAATTAAAATTAGTTGATTTCAAAGAATCATTGGAATATGAATCTCCAGAAGAAATAGACAAGGTTTACGATGATTTATTAAATGAACTTAGTGATAAAAAAGGTGTAGCTTACAAAGAATATACAAAGCAATTGAAGGAAATGTATGAAAACAAATACGTAAGTCCAAGCGACACTCAATCAGACAATCAATAATAAGATCTAATGAGATAAGTCTTGAAAGAAGTGAGATAGAAAATCTATGATTTTCGTAATCGAACTTCCCTACTTGGTTCGAAGTGCGAAAACATTCGTTTTCTATCATATGCACTTCTCATAATTAAATATATACAATTAAAATTTATTTTTGATAGGTTATTTTGACTTAAAAGGAGGTGCTAGGATGTTAAAAATAGGTGAAAAAGTGATATATGAAACTTATTCTGATAAGTTCGATTTAAAAGGAATAGGTAGATATTCACGAGAAAATAAAATTTTGTTTATTACAAACTTAGGAAATATATATATTGGTTCTGGAGATGAGATAGACGATCTGGAAAATGAAAGATATGTATATAATTTTTCTGACAAGAATATTCAACTAGAAGTATCCATTAGCAACAATGATGTGTATATTGAAGGAATGCATATTCCTTTCGAGGTGATTCTAGGTGATTATGAAACAAGAGAATATGCTAACTTAAGACTTAAAATTACTATTTTTGATTTTGAAAAGATAATTTTGAATCAGAAACAGTTTATCTTTAAGATAAAAGAAAAAAAAGCAATATTAAATTTAGATAGAAAAGAAAATTTTTTAGTTGATTTAAATATAGATAACGAAAAAATGACTTTTTCAACAAGTAAAGATATTTTTGAAATTTACTACAAAGATATTGAGAAGTTTATATTAAAACAAAATTATCTATCTTGCAAAGGATATTTCCATTTAGAAAAAAAGGAAATAGTAGTAAAATCAATGCTTTTGTTTAGCAATGACATAGTTAGAAAAATATCAGTGAACTTGAGAGAAGTAGTTGAAAATAATAAAAAAATAGGAAGTCTTCCTAGTGATGCTGTTGTTTGTTATGCTAGTTTTTCAGGAAACATTGCTAATATAAATTATGAAAATTTGAACGTTTTTCTAATTAAATGTTTAGATAAATTTATAATTGTCAATAAAAAAACTAAAAAACAAATCATAAATATAGATATAAAACATCTGAAAAAACTTGATTTAGGAGAAACTACAGTTTTTTGTAACAATGACAATGTATTCAGTGTAAATTTAAAAGAAAAAGATAAAGAAATGTTGCAAATAAGCAAACTAAAAGAAATCACTGATTCAAATATTGGATTCAGTTTGAATGGTGTTCCATTTTTCTTCAAACACAGTGAAGATTATTTCAAGATATATAAATCTCTTGAAGATGACCTTATCAATATTGAAAATACAAGTATAAGAGATATTATTATTGGTGAAGAATCAGAAAATATACAAAGAGATTATGTTTTAGCAAAAATAATTTTCGACAATAATCAAGTAGAGCTATATATGAAAAAAAGTGTAGCTGAAAATTTGATTGAAAATGTCTACACATGTGTTGTACAAAAGATTTCTGCCAATATGAGCATCAAAGAGGTCTATGATAATTATGCAAAAGCAAACAATGATATAGTTTTGTACAACTTTTTCGGAGGGATTTTCAATCTTAGAGAAGAAATAAAAAACATTGCTAAGAATAAGATGAGCGATGAGAAAAAAGTTGATATTATCAATTTAATTTATAATAGAACGTTTGAAGTGAAGAGAGATTTAGATGTGCTTTCGGAATATTATTTAAGAGAACTCAAATCGCTAGTAAAATATAGTGCTGTTCTTTCAAATGAAAATATATTTGTAGAGTTAAATAGAAAATTTTCTACTTATATTGCAATGATAGAAAACTGCTTGAATAGAGTTTCATTTGTTATTTCAGGAGAAAGTAAAGTTAAATTTAACTACAAACAGTTAAGTGAAGCAAATAGTTATAGACTTGATGGAACAGTTAGAGAGATAATAAGTATATTAAACCATTTGGTTAGAACTTTGTATCCTTCATATATTGAAGAAGTGAGTAGATTCGTCAAGGACTTTTTTGAAGAATCCTATAATATAGCTATAAAAAACAAATCTGGTTTTGTAAAAGAAGACAACGAATTTTACAGTAAATTATCTATTGTAAAAGAAGATGATAAAATTGATAATAAATTATCTATCACAAAAGAAGATAATAAAGTTGACAATAATTCTAGTTTTGTAAAAGATAATAATGAGTCTGCAACTGATTCTGAAATCTTAGAAATAGATGATGAAAATGAAAAACAATTAGTTATTGATGAGATAAGAAGGATATATTTGTTCAAGCAATCTAGAGTAAAAAGTGATATTTTGATTAGAAAAAAAGATATTATTTCTAAGTTGTACAAGCTATCAGACAATATTGAAGATATTTTTGCAAATGGAAAATATTTAATGAGACGCAATTTGAGCAATCTTACAAAAACAGTTTGGAAAGAAAACTATAGATTGGTTGACTTTGATGTAAATTCAAATACTAATGCAAATGATTATAAAGATAGTTTATCGTATGAAAAAGAAAATAGAACATATGACTTGCAAAAATTTGAAAATCATGACAAGCTTATATTAAGTGAAACAAATAGTTATCTTGATGAAAGTTTGAATGTGATAAGTATAGACGAAGAACTTAAGAAAGATAAGTTCTCTGATGAAGAAATATTTGGAAAGACATCTTTAAATTCAAACCTAAAAAATGATATATTTGAAGAAGTATTTTCAGAATCATATTCAAATACAGAGCAAAGTAGCAATATAAAAGAAAATATTTTTCTAGATGAAAGTGAAGTAGATGATGAAATAAAGAAACTACTTGAGTTTTGATTTAAGGGAGAGGTGTTATAATGGCTGTTTTGGTTACAGGTGGCTTAGGATATATAGGAAGTCACACGTGTGTAGAATTACTAAATGAAGGTTTTGATGTGATAGTTGTTGATAATTTGTGTAATAGTTCGATAGTTGTTGCTGATAAGATCAAAGAAATAACAGGAAAAGATTTTGTATTTATCAAAGCAGATGTTTGTGATGAAGAAAAAATGAGAGAAATTTTTTCAAATTACAAAATAGAGGATATAATCCATTTTGCAGGGTTGAAGGCTGTTGGAGAATCAGTTCAAATTCCTGTGAAATACTATAAGAACAATCTAATAAGTTCATTGGTTATACTTGATATGATGAAAGAATTTGGAGTGAAAAACTTAGTTTTTAGTTCTTCAGCTACTGTATATGGAGATCCTGAAACTTGTCCTATTTCAGAAGATTTTCCTAGATCGACAACAAATCCATATGGAAGTACGAAATTAATGATAGAAAATATTCTGATGGACCTATACAATGCAGATAAGTCTTACAACATATCTATACTTAGATATTTCAATCCTTTAGGTGCAGATATAAGTGGAAAAATAGGTGAAGATCCTTGTGGAATTCCAAATAATTTAGTTCCATATATAGCACAGGTTGCTGTTGGAAGATTGGACGAGCTAAAAGTATTTGGAGATGATTACGATACAAAGGATGGAACAGGTGTAAGAGATTATATTCATGTTGTGGATTTGGCGAAAGGCCATATTAAGGCTTTGGAAAAATTAAAACAAAATTCAGGGCTTATTATTCATAATTTAGGAACAGGAAATGGATATAGTGTTCTTGAAGTTATCAACACTTTTTCTAAAGTAAGTGGAAAGAAAATTCCTTATAAAATAATAGAAAGAAGAGCAGGAGATATTGCAGAGTGTTTTGCAGATCCATCTAAAGCAGAAATAGAACTTGGTTGGAAGGCTGAATATAATTTAGAGAGAATGTGCGAAGATACTTGGAGATGGCAGAGCCAAAATCCAAATGGATTCGAAGAAAAATAATTATTGAGTAAAAAATATTATACAAAATTCTATATAAAATCATAAAATTCAAATAATAGGTTATTTGAAAATCAGTATTTAGAGCAAGAGTTCTTATAATGATTTTTCAAGTAACCTTTTTTATGGATATGTTTGTAGATGTGTCTTAAATTTAATAATTATATTGATAATTATGTAGATAGGTTGAATACTTGATTTCAAAGTAGATGATCTTAAAAAGAATATTTTTCCAAAATCAAATATATAGTATTTGCAAGTCTTTTTCTTAAATAAAAAAATAATTTTTTATATTGTGTTTGCCAAAAATATCAAGTGGTATATTTTAAGTAAGAAATATAAAATTAAAAATACTTGGCATAAACTTTTTATTAAAAAGGTTGATAAAATTATATATTTTAGAAAATCTAGTTCAGATAAAAAAGATTGATACTATTGATTTATTTAAAATTCATACAACGTAATTATTAGTTTGTGTTTTAATTGATTTACACCTAAATGTATTGGCTTAAGAATGATAAATTTTGTTATAGGAGTTGTTATTTGTTTTATAGTCAAAAAGGTGGTGTACAAAGTGAGCATAAAAAAGATAGTAAGTTTAGTGTTACTTGTTTTTAGTATAGCTGTAGGATATAAAAGTTTAAATATATTTGCTTTAACTTCAATTTCAGAAATAAAAGGAAAAGATAAGTATGAAACATCAGAAAAAATAGCAATAAAAATATCTGAAACAATAAATTATCAAAATGCTATATTAGTAAATGCAGACAATTATATTGCAGATGGATTGAGTTCAAGTTCATTATCAGGCATTTTAGAAGCACCAATTTTTTTGGTAAGCAAATATAGTGTAAGTGAAACGATTCTAGATAAATTAAAGAATTTGCAAAAGGTGTATATAATAGGCCTTGAAGAAGCGATAAGCAAAGCTGTAGAAAACAAAGTTAAGTATATAAATTCAAATGTACAAAGGATTGGAGGAAAGGACAGAATAGAAACAAGTTTAGCTGTAAATAATGAATTATCTAAATACAAAAGTACAAATTCAGTTGCTTTTGTAAATGGATATAAAGGTTTGGTAGATGCAATTAGTATAGCAGGTGTATCAGCTAAAGATGGAATGCCAGTTATATTGACAGATGGGAAAAGCACCAACTACAATACTTCAGATAAAACTGTTTATATTGTAGGCGGAGAAGATGTAATGAATGTCAATATTAAAAACGCTAGCAGTGTTGTATCTTTTAAAGGAAAAGATCGCTATGAAACAAATAAAATGATATTGCAAAAATTTTATTCTGGAAACAAAGACTTTTTCATAGCCGATGGAAATGAATTTTCGGAAGGATTAGCTTCAACTTTGTTATTAAAAGAACAAGGATTGATGCTTGTAGGAAAAGGTAGTGACAAACAAATGCTTTCCGACTCTGATTCAATAACAGCTATAGGTAATATTTCAAATGATATAATTTTAGAATGTATCAATGCAGTTTCAAAATCAAATGGAAATACTAGTAGTGGTGTGTTCAATTACAACGATAAAAATCAAAATGAAGAATTCAATCAATACAAACAAGATATATTGAACTTGGTGAACGAAGAAAGAGCAAATGTAGGTTTGAATCCACTTCAACTTTCAGATGAACTTTCTATAGTAGCTAACTTGAAGTCTATAGATATGATTGAGAAAAATTATTTTGCACATAAATCACCAACATATGGAACACCATATCAGTTGATGGAGTTGTGTGGAATAGAATATATATTTGCAGGAGAAAATATAGCATATGGTCAAACATCGCCACAAAGAGTAATGACAGCTTGGATGAACTCAGAAGGTCATAAAGCTAATATCGTAAATAAAAAATATACTCAAATAGGAATAGGAATCGCTCAAGCTAGCTCAGGAAGAATATATTGGACACAAATGTTTATAGGAAAATAACTTTTGAATAATCAATAAATAGGTTTCTTAAGTTAATATTAAAGCTTGAATATAAAAATATAATATATTACTAAAAACAAACGAAAAAATACATTAAAAAATACCTTTTAATTCATTCTATTTCTAGAAATGATTTAAAAGGTATTTTAATTTTGTTAATAAGTAAGTATGTGATGAAAATTATTTTATCCATACTAGTATAAATGTTAACGTTTAAATTATTTTTCTCTACTAATATTAATGTTAACGTTTAAATTATTTTTCTTTTTAAGCTCCTATTGCAAGGTTCAATATAGATAATAGAGTTATTACCCAAAGTACAGGAGATATTTTCTTGAAGTCTTTAGATATTATATGCATCAAAGTGTAAGAAATAAATCCAAAGCAAAGCCCAGTACTTATGCTGTAAGTAAGTGGCATCATAAGTATTGTTAAGAAAGATGGGAATGCAACCTTCATATCCATAAAATCAATAGATTTTATATTTTGGAACATAAATAACCCAACAAGAACCAATGCTGGACTTGAAGCGTAAGAAGGTACTATTCCTAATAACGGAGTAAATATAAGTGCAAGTGCAAAACATCCTGCTGTTACAAGAGAAGCAAGGCCTGTTCTAGCACCACTAGCTATTCCTGAAGCAGATTCAGCATAAGTAGTTACTGTACTTGTTCCAAGTATAGAACCGATTATTGTAGCTGAGCAGTCTGCAAGCAACATTTTGTCTAATCCTTTAATATTCCCTTGAGAATCTTCTAGACCCATTTTCTTACAACAAGTTATAAGAAGTGAAAGAGAATCAAAAAGGTCTACAAACATAAATGAGAATATAGGTCCAATTAAAGAGAATTTAAGAGCACTCAATATATCTAATTTAAATGCGATCGGTGCGATTGAAGGTGGAGCAGAGAATATTGAAGTAGGAAGTTGTACATCACCAAGTATAATAGAAATAATAGTAGTGATGATTATACTTATAAGGATACTTCCTTTTACATGTAAATATTCAAATATAGCAATCAAAGCAATACCTAGAATAGCAATAAGTGTAGGTGAAGTAAATTCTCCTAGAGCAACAATTGTATCAGGATTGCTTACGATTAATCCACAACCTTTTAATCCTATAAGTGTTATAAACAATCCTATACCAGCAGATGCAGCTTGTGCAAGTTCACTAGGAATAGAATCAGCGATTAATTTTCTAAGACCAGTGATTGATAGTAAAAGGAATACACATCCTGATATAAATACAACACCTAATGCTGTTTGCCAAGAAAGTCCAGAACCTATTACAAGTGTATAAGTAAAGAATGCGTTCAGTCCCATACCTGGAGCAAGAGCAAAAGGAGCATTTGATAATAGTCCCATCAAAACAGTAGCAATAACAATTGAAATAAGTGTTACTGTGATAAGAGCTGATTTATCCATTCCTGTTGCAGATAAAATCGTTGGATTTACAAAAACAATGTATGCCATTGTTAAAAATGTTGTGATTCCTCCGATAACTTCAGTTTTAACATTTGTGTTACGTTCGCTTAGTTTAAAATGGCTGTCCAAAAAATTGCCAGCTTGATTATTAGCATTTTGCGACATTGTCAACCTCCTAAAAATTAAAAATATAATTACTAAAAATCTAATTATAATTTACATTATTTTGTTGTAAACTAATAGTTGCTTTGTTTATTTATCAAAAACTAATAGTCACCTTATTTATTATAAACTAATAATTTTTTTCTTTCAAGGACAAGTTATGATTTAGAAAATATGGTATAATGAAAGCTAAAGTGCAAGTTCGAAAAATACAAAGTACAAAATCGAATTAAAGTGTAAGTTCGAAAAAATACAAAGTATAAAATCGAATTAAAGTGTAAGTTCGAAAAAATACAA
>JAISUA010000251.1 GCA_031272305.1 Clostridioides sp. | reverse complement strand
TTAAAAAATATCTTATAAATTTCCTTTAACAAAGGCGTAGTCAATGATATCTTGTTTATATATCCAAAATGAAAATTCAATTCTTTTTCAAAAGTAATTAACGCTTTTTCAACTTTTTTGTGTTGTTCATCTTCAGCAAATAGACTTCTTACGAAATTATCTCTAATTGGAAAGTCACATACAAACATAAATGCAAAAAGAACCTCACATTCTGAAAATAGTTGCGAATTAGATATATCGAAATATTTATTAAAAAATGATTTTAATTTTTTATATACAACAGATCCTTGTTCGTTTGAAAAGAAATTTTCCAATTCTACTTTTTTGTCTTTCTGTTTTCTATTATCAACACAAGTACTTACGAAATGTTTTTTTTCAAGCCTCAAAAAAGTAATTGATAAAAAATATAAAAGTTCTCTATATTGAGTTTCGGTTATATTAGAAAACAAAATAGGTGAAATAGTATCTAATAATTCATTTGCTATTTCTTTGTATTTTTCGTCAAATACAAATTCAGAACCATTAAAATATATAAAATAAAATTTATATAGAAAATATCTTATAATTTTTTCATCACCTTGTAATTTCATATTAGAAGAAATATTTATGTTTTTATTATTAAAAAATGTTTCAAATTCTTGGCGAATATAATATGCCTTTGTAAGGCTAATAAATTCGTTGTGTGCAAAGGTGTCTACATCTTTTATATCTTCTAACATACAAGATAATAAAAATTTATATTTATAAGATTTTTTGACATAATGACTAAGAAGTAGAGTAGATGAAAAATTTCTATATTTAGTCATTTCTATGATTCTATTTTCCATATTTATATCAAAATAGTCTTTGAAATTGTATTCTTCTAAATCTTTTTTCAAACCTTCAAAACTCTTTTTAACTAGAAAAACTGATATTCCTAAATCATGTTTTATTGTATTGATATGAGCTTTTTTTTCTTTAGTATTATTTATGTATATAAATAATTTTAATTTTAAAAAATCTTCTTTTTCTAGATATGTGTTCATGTTTTCCCCCTTAAATTTCAGAAAAGAGATTGAGTTTTATAAGTTAAAACTACAAACTAATTATAACATAAAAATTCGAAAAACGATATTTTTGAAAAAAATTTTTGTATACAAGAAAAAAATTAATTTTTAGTATTGACATTAAATAATTATTAATATATTATAAATAACAACAAGTTGTTGAGCAATATAAAAGTATAATTATATTTTTAATAAAGAAGAGTATTTAACAAAAAATAATATATTAAATGCTATGAAGAGAAATAGTAAAAATATGATTCTTAGACAGAGAGTTTCCGTTTGGTGAGAGGAGCATTAGATAATATTTTGAACACATCTTGGAGCAGAATTTTGAAAGGATTTATTTATCAAAATAAATAATCTTAGTAGGATTATACGGAAGCCTTGCACCCGTTATAGTGCTAGAGTATTATTTGTACTCAATGAGGTTGATGTCGTGAGGCATCAATAAAAAGAGGTGGAACCACGGAATGTCACTCCCGTCCTCTAGCTATAGCTAGTGGATGGGAGTTTTTTAATTTTAAAATAAGTGAAACAAATAATTTGTAGTGATAAAAAAAGAAATTTTAATTATGTGCTACAGAAATTGTAATTATAACGTAATAAAAATATTAAAAATTTTAGGAGGTTTTCAAAATGAAAGGTTTAAAAAGATTGGCAGTTTTAGTATCAACATTATTGCTTACAGTAACAGCTGTAGGTTGTTCAAACAAAAGTACATCAGATACGCAAGAACAAAAATCAGTTGTAGTAGGTTATGACAATACATTTGTACCAATGGGATTTTTAGATGACAAAGGCGAGGCAACAGGTTTTGATGTTGAACTTGCAAGAGAAGCTTTTAAAAGATTAGACAAAGAAGTAACTTTCCAATCAATTGACTGGAGTATGAAAGAAACAGAACTTAATTCAGGAAATATAGATGTTCTTTGGAATGGATATACAATTACAAATGAAAGAAAAGAACAAGTAAATTTCACTGATCCTTACATTGAAAATAAACAAATAATTGTAGTTATGGCTAATTCTGATTTAAGTACAAAAGCAGACTTAGCAGGAAAAGAAGTTGGAACACAACAAGGTTCTTCATCAGTAGAAGCAATAGAAGCAGATGAAGCATTCCAAAAAAGTTTGAGTGGCGAAAAACCATTATTGTACGATACTTTTGACAAAGCTCTTAGAGATCTTGAAATAGGAAGATTGAATGCTGTTGTAGGTGATGAAGTTCTTATAAAATATTATATTTCACAAAAAGGTTCTGAAAAATACAAAGTATTGGAAGAGGATTTAGGTGAAGAAGAATATGGTATAGCTACAGCAAAAACTAATACAGAGCTTTGCAAACAAATAAATGATGTAATTAAAGAAATGAAAGACGATGGAACTTTTGATAAAATATACAACAAATGGTTCAAGTAATTTTATATAATTAGTTATAAATTTTGAAAAAAGGTTTTATAAAATAAAAATGAGTGGAGAGATAGTTTTATGTTAGAAGGTTTAAAAATAGTAGTCTCATATTTTGCTCTTACTTTAATACTTGCGATTCCGTTAGGTGTAGTAGTTATGGCATTGAGATTATCGAAAAATAGTATCATAAGTTCTTTGACAAGTTTATACATTTTGATTATGAGAGGTACTCCATTATTGCTTCAAATGATAGTTATTTATTATGGACTTCCACTTATAGGAATAGTTTTCGACAGATTTGAATCAGGTATTATTGCTTTTGCATTAAACTATGCTGCTTATTTTGCTGAAATATTCAGAGGTGGAATATTGACTATAGACAAAGGTCAGTATGAAGCTTCAAAAGTTCTCGGATTTAAAAAAGTTACAATGTATAGAAGAATAATTATACCTCAAGTTATAAAAAATATATTACCACCTATGTCAAATGAAATCATAACTTTGGTCAAAGATACATCTCTAGTATATATTTTGGGACTAAATGACATATTGAGAGTAGCTCAAATTGCTTCAAATAGAGAAGCAAGCTTGATGCCACTTGCATACGCAGGAATAATATATTTGCTAATGATAGCAGTTATAACAAAAATACTACAAATAGTTGAGAAAAAATATTCATATTACAAAAAGTAAATAAAAAAACGTAAGTTTTTCAAGTTTTTATAAGTCTTAAATTCGGGAGGTTATGATGTTAAAGGTTGTTAATTTAAATAAATCATTTGGAAATACAAAAGTCTTAAAAGATATTTCGTTCGAACTTGAAAAAGGAGAAATAGGTGTTTTGCTTGGAAAATCAGGAGCAGGAAAAACTACTATTTTAAGATGTATAAATGGTCTTGAAGAAGCTGACAGTGGAGAAATATACTTAGATGATGTTGTAATAAAAAACAGCAAAGACAGGGAAAATATAAGAGGACAGATAGGTCTTGTTTTTCAAAACTTCAATCTATTTCCTCATATGAATGTTCTTCAAAATATAATTGAATCTCCTGTAAACGTTTTTGATATAAAAAAAGAAGAAGCTATAAAAAGAGCGAATGAGCTACTAGAACTTGTAGATTTAGAAGATAAAAAAGATGCATATCCTTATGAATTATCTGGAGGTCAACAACAAAGAGTAGCAATTGCTAGAGCCTGTGCTTTATCTCCAAAAGTTCTATGTTTTGATGAACCTACTTCTGCACTTGATTTAGAAACAATAAAAAGGGTAATAACTATAATGAAAAGATTAAAAGAAAAAGATATAACAATACTTATTATTACTCATGATGTTGGTTTTGCTGATTCAGTAGCAGATAAAATAATAAATATTCAAAATGGAAAAGTGGAAAGCATCAAATTAAATAAATAGATATACTTTATTTAATTTGATTATAAATAGTAAATAGTTGATGAAATTATTTTCAGATTCGGTCGCTGCTTTCACACTGCGTGTGAACGTAAGCCTCCAATCGAATCTTCCAAATAACATTCATCAACTATTTACTAAATTTTCATTTAAGAAGGAGATAAAAATATGTTAAAAGTTTATGGTTATTCAAGATGTTCAACAGTTAAAAAAGCTAAAAAATGGCTAGATGACAATGATATATCTTATGAAGATATAGATATGGTTCAAGTTCCTCCAACTAAGGAAGAATTAGAAGAAATTTATAATAAGAGTGGCTTGGAAATTAAAAGATTTTTTAATACAAGTGGAATGAAATACAGAGAATTAGGACTTAAAGATGTTGTCAAAACAAAACCAGTAGATGAACTTTTAAGTATACTTAGTAGTGATGGTATGCTTATAAAAAGACCTATGGTTGTAGGAAATGACTTTGTACTTCTTGGATTTAAGGAAGAAGAATGGAAAAAAACATTTAAAAAATAATTATAGTAGCAGTTACATAAAAAGTGTAACTGCTATTTTTTTCGTATCGTCAGTAAAAAAAATATAGATAGTTATGTTAAAATATTTTAAGCAATATATTTCAATCAATGTTATAATAAAAAGGAACAATTTTTTAAGAAAGGCATTTTATTAAAATGGAAAACGAAGATAAACTGTTGTCGCTAAATAATTATTTAAAAAAATTGAAAAAAGTAGCCATTGCATATTCAGGTGGAGTGGATAGTAATTTTTTATTAAATGTAGCAAAAAATATTCTAGGTGAGAACGTTATTGCAATCACAATTGATTCTCCACTTCAATCAAGAAGAGAAATAGAAGCAGCCAAAGAATATTCTAAAAAAATCGGTGTAAAACATATTATACTTAAAATAGATGATTTGAATATTGATTCTATAATAGAAAACAATGAAAGAAGATGTTATTTTTGCAAAACATATGTATTTACAAAGATAAAAGAAATAGCAAGTCAAAATAATATAGACTATGTGTTAGATGGAACAAATTTAGACGATATGAGTGACTATAGACCAGGATTAAAAGCACTTGAAGAGCTAGAAATATTAAGTCCTTTAAAAGAATGTGGTTTTCGAAAATTAGATATAAGAGAAATTTCAAAAGAAATGGGACTCGAAACATATAATAAGCCTTCTTTTGCATGTCTTGCTAGTAGAATACCTTATGGAACGTCTCTTAATAAAAAAACTTTGGATATAATAGATAAGAGTGAAGCATATTTAGAGGAAAGTGGATTTTCACAGTTTAGAGTGAGAGTTCATGGTGATATTGCAAGGATAGAGATTCTAAAAGAAGAAATGTACAAACTATTTTCGGAATATCTTTTTGAAAAAATCGAACGAAAACTAAAAGAATATGGTTTTAAATATGTAACAGTAGATTTAAATGGTTACAAAATGGGAAGTATGAATACAAACATAAAAAATAGAAATTCGGAGGACATATGAGAAAAAGTTATACTTTAGTTGCACCATGTTTTTTTGGTATGGAAGCAATGTTAGCAAGAGAAATAAGAAATTTAGGATTTGAAATAATTACTACTCAAGATGGTAGAGTAACATATAAAACAGACGAAACAGGTATTGCAAAGTCAAATTTATGGATAAGATGTGCAGAAAGAATCCAAATGAAAGTAGCAGAATTTGATGCAAGAACATTTGATGATCTATATGAAAATACAAAACGAATAGACTGGACTCAGTTTATACCTTATGGAGCAAAATTCCCTATTCATAAGGCTTCTTCTATAAATTCACAACTTAGAAGCACACCTAATATTCAGTCTATTGTAAAAAAAGCAATAGCAGATAGTTTGAAAAAAGGATATCTAGAATCAGGAATGCTTGTAGAGAACAAAGAGGAATATCCTATTTTTGTATTTATACACAAAGATAAAGTGGTCATTACAATTGATACTACAGGTGATGCTCTACATAAAAGGGGATACAGAGAAAAAGCGAACAAAGCTCCTATAAGAGAAACTATTGCTGCTGGTCTAGTATCTCTTACACCTTGGAAAAAGGGAAGATTGCTTGTAGATCCTATGTGTGGTTCTGGTACAATATTGATTGAAGCTGCGATGATGGCACTCAATATGGCACCTGGATTAAATAGAGAATTTATATCTGAAACATGGAGAACTTATGACAAAAAAATCTGGTGGCAAGAAAGAAAATCTGCATACGAAAAAATAGATGAAAGTGAAGAATTTAAGATATATGGTTATGATATAGATCCTGAATCAATCGAAATAGCCAGAGAAAATGCTGAGATTGCAGGTGTTAGTGACTATATAGAATTCAACGTAGCAGATGCAACAAAGTTCAATAGCAAAGAAGAATACGGATTTATAATAACAAATCCTCCTTACGGTGAAAGGCTTGAAGATGAAGACAGTGTTAAATTTTTATATAATAAATTAGGACATGCTTTCTCAAAACTTAAGAATTGGTCTTATTATATAATTACTTCTTTTGAAGAATTTGAGTATGAATTTGGTAAAACATCAGATAAAAAAAGAAAGTTATACAACGGAAAACTTAAAACTTATTATTATCAATACAATGGTCCAAAACCACCAAAAGGATTTTTTGATATAAAGAAATAGGAGGAAAAAATTGAAAAGTATTAGATTTTATATTACACTGTCAATAATGTTTATTTCTATGATATTTTTGACAGGATGTAAGTTTAATGTAGATACACAAGAAAATCTATCTAAAAAGCCTATTTACAATGACAATGAAAAAATCTTAGAAGAGGGAATAAGTAGCTATCTTTCTATCAAAGAAAATTTTATTTTGCCTGTTAACATAGGTGATGTCGGGAAAATAAATACTGTAAACCTAGACACAAATAAAGAAAATGAAATTGTAGCATTTAAAAAATCAACAAATGTAGACGATGACAAAGAAAATCAAGTTGGATTTATATTGCTAAAGAAATCAGCAAACTCAGATAATTATTCTTTTGAGGATGAGGTACTAGTTGAGGGTGATTCGATAGAATATGCAAATTTCGTTGATTTAAATGGAGATGGATTCAAAGAAATCATCTTACTAGCAAAAACAAAAAACTATACAAAATTATATATGTTTAAT
>JAISUA010000225.1 GCA_031272305.1 Clostridioides sp. | reverse complement strand
CACTTACTAATCTTCCTTTTCCTTCATCATTTACATATGCAAGCACTAAGTCTTTTTGTTTTATCAAAAGTTCCTTAGCTTCATTTAGTTCTTTTTCATTTGTTGTATTCAAACTATATCCAAGTTTTTTTAGTGCGATTCCCATTGTGTCTCTCACAGAGTCAAACATAAGAATACTTCCTTTATATTTAGGATTCCACATAATATCCCAAGAATCTACTGGTTCTTTTACAAGTGTTTTATTGTAAACAATTCCTAAAGTTCCCCACATATATGGTACACTGTACTCATCTGTAGGATCGTACTCTGGTTTCAAGAATTTTTCATCAATATTTTCGTAATTAGGTATATTGCTGTAATCTATTTTTTCCAAAAGACCTTCTTTTCTCATTTTTTCAACCATATAGTCTGATGGAAAAATGAGATCATAGTTTGTGCTGCCACTTTTTACTTTTTGGTACATCATTTCATTTGTATCATAAGTTTCATAATTTACTTTGATACCTGTTTCTTTCTCAAATTTTTGTATCAATGACTCATCGATGTAATCTCCAACATTGTAAACATAAAGAGTTGTCTTTGAACTTGATTTAGCCGAACATCCTGCTAAAAATACTGTTGAAATACATACACATGCTGTAAGAAAAGATAATATTTTTTTCATCTTCATCTCCTATTCCTCCCGTTTTAAGTTTAATCTAACTACCATAAATCTATATTGTTATTATTTTGTATCTTATTTTTATTATTCATTTTTTATCAAATAATTTTGCTAACGACAATTTTAAAACCCTAATTTTTATTATCAAAAACTTTTACTTGATTCTAAGTGCAAAAATATAAGTTTTTTATTATTGGCTACGTTTTCTATTTGATAAAAATAAAAGTATCAACACTGTCACAAACATAAGTGTTGAAAGTGCATTTATTTCTGGTTTTATACCTCTTCTAGCCATTCCATAAATTTCTATCGATAAATTTGTTACTCCATTTCCAGTATTAAAGAAACTTATGACAAAATCATCAATAGACATTGTAAATGCAATCAAAAATCCAGATATTATTCCTGGTTTGATTTGTGGAAGCACAACTTTCCAAATTGCATACATCGGTGTAGCTCCTAAATCAAGTGCTGCTTCTTCAAGGTTTTCTGGAAGTTGTTTTAATTTGGGAAGCACTGAAAGTATTACATAAGGTATGCAAAATGTAATATGTGCTAAAAGCATTGTTGCAAATCCAAATTCTATTTTGAAGAAAATAAATAAACTCATAAGTGCAACTGCTGTCACTATCTCAGTGTTCAACACAGGTATATAATTTATATTTAAAATCAATTTCTTGTGTTTTTTCTTCATTTTTTGAATGCCTATCGCACTTATAGTACCAACAATTGTAGATATCACAGATGCTACTATCGCCACTAACACAGTATAGTAAAGTGCTCTCATAATATTTTGATTCTGAAATAATTGAAAATACCATTTTAGTGTAAATGAATTCCAACTAGACATAAACCTAGAATCATTAAATGAAAATAACATAAGTGCTGCTATTGGTGCATAAAGAAATATAAACACTAATACTAAATACGCATTTGAAAATATTTTTTTTAATTTTAAAATAGGAATCCACCACCTTCTACTTCATTTGCATCTTCATACTTAGACATAAACGCCATTGAAAGCATAATTATAATCATAAGGCACATAGATATAGCTGAACCAAAATTCCAGTCACCTACAACTGTGAATTGTTGTTCTATCAAGTCACCTACTAACATCACTCTTCCTCCACCAAGCAATCTCGAAATCGCAAACGTCGTAACTGCTGGCATAAACACCATTGTTATTCCAGAGTATACTCCTGGAAGACTAAGTGGAAATATTATTTTCCTAAAAACAGTTGCATTATTTGCTCCCAAATCTTTCGCTGCATTTATAAGCTCTTCATCTACCTTTGATAAAGATGTATATATTGGCAACACCATAAATGGAAGAAAATTATATACCATTCCTAGTATTACTGCATAATTTGTGTATAAAATATTTATTGAACCTAGACCTATTGCACCTAAAAAAGTATTTATCAGTCCATTTTTACCTAAAATCGCAACCCATGCATAAGTTCTAAGCAAGAAATTCATCCACATAGGAAGTATAAAAAGTATAATAATAGTTCCTCTCTTAGATGGATGAAATTTTGAAATCAAGTATGCAACAGGATAACCTATAACTACACATAACAAAGTAGCTAGTCCTGCTAGTCCAAATGATCTCAAAAATACTTTTGCATTCAAAGTATTAAAAACAAGTTTATAATTTTGCAATGAAAAAACATATCCTGAATCATTTTTTATCACAAAACTATAATAAACCACTAGAAGTAATGGCACTACTATAAATACAACACTCCATAAACAATATGGATATGCAAAAAATGAATTTTTTCTAGATAATCTTCTACTTATCTTATTCATTATAAATCAACAACTTTCTTCATAATGTGAATATCCTCAGGATAGATATCCATTCCAAGTAAACTTCCTACTTCTGCATTCTTTGTATTTTGAATAAGCCACTTTCTTCCGTTTTCTTCTACTTCCATTTCGTAATGTACGCCTTTGAATACTGAAGAAAGAACTTTTCCACAAAGCATACCATTTTCTGGTTTTACCATTTTTATATCTTCTGGTCTTACAACAACTTCAATATTTTCATTTTTGTCAAAACCTTTATCGACACATTCAAATTCTACATCAGAGAATTTCACTCTATAGTCATCCAACATCACTCCATCGATAACATTACTTTCACCTATGAATTTCGCAACAAATGCGTTTTTAGGTTCATTATATATATCTACAGGAGTTCCCATTTGTTGAATCTTTCCTTTGTTCATAACAACAATAGTATCTGACATAGTAAGTGCTTCTTCTTGATCGTGTGTTACAAATATAAATGTTATTCCTAATTTTTGTTGAATCCTCTTAAGTTCTATTTGCATTTCTTGGCGAAGTTTCAAATCCAATGCACCTAGAGGTTCATCAAGTAAAAGTACTTTTGGTTCGTTTACCAATGCTCTTGCAATCGCAACCCTTTGTTGTTGTCCACCACTAAGTGAATCTATCGTTCTTTTTTCATAACCACTAAGAGCCACTAATTTTAACATTTCCTTTACTTTTTCATCTATAACTTCTTTAGATATTTTCTTGATTTTTAGTCCAAAAGCAATGTTTTCATAGACATTCATATGAGGAAACAATGCGTATTTTTGGAATACAGTGTTGACATGTCTTTCGTTTGGAGGAATATGACTTATGTCCTTTCCTTCAAATAAAACCTTTCCTTCATCTGCAAATTCAAATCCTGCTATAATTTTAAGCGTAGTTGTCTTTCCACATCCACTTGGACCTAAAAGTGTTAAGAATTCATTTTTTCTTATAGTTAAATTAAATTTATCTAAAACAACATTATCATCATAAGTTTTTGAAATATCCTTAAGCTCTACAATAGCATTTGCTTCTTTATTTTGAATGCTATTAGAATTAGTAACTTTCTCTAGTTCTTTATTTTGAATGCTATTATTTTGAACAACTTCATCTATTTCTTTAATATCTTTATTCAATAATTATCACCTCTTTTTATATTTCTAAACTATTGGCTATGTAGTCACCTTTATTAGTTTTGTATTTTTTCTTCAAAATTATTTATATTTCTAAAATGTTGGCGGAGTGCTAACCCAAATTATTTTTGCTGTTTTCTTGCCTGCATTGGATAAAAAGTGACTTCTTCTAGGTTTGAAATAAAAACTTTCTCCCTTTTTTACTTTGTACTTTTCATTTCCCATATTTACAAACACTGCACCTGAAATAACAAATCCAAATTCCTCTCCTTCATGAGGTTTCTCCTCTTTTGTACAACCATTTTCAAATAAAGTAACGAGTATAGGTTCCATTTCATTTTTTTGTGCATTCGGAACAATCCATTTTGTAATATTATTTAAATCTTTATTTTCTGACTCAAACATATCATCATTAGTAAAAGTTATTCGTTCATTGTGGCTTTCATTGAAAAATTCCTTCAAATCTGTACCTAGTATCTCCAATAAATCTACTAACGTCGCTATTGATGGCGAAGTCAAGTTGTTTTCTATTTGAGAAATAAAACCTTTTGACAACTCGCATCTATTCGCTAATTCTTCTTGAGTTAGCTGTTTCTCAACTCTAAGTCTTCTGATTTTCTCTCCTAAATCCATTTTCTCCTCCTTTTCAACGATAACCTATTTATATTTAATTTAAGTTACATACTTATTTTTATACTTACTTATTTTTAATAAATCAAAATTATAATTTCTTTATGTTTAATTTGAATTATATGATTAGTTCTAATAGAACAAAAATATACTTTCATTCATAATGAATTTATATTTTTAACCTTAGTTAAGTAGTATATTTCAATGACTCTATAATACATTTTTACATATGATAAGTTTATTTTTAATATATTTTTTCTATATCTCATTTTAAACAAATTGTTTATTTATTTTAAACATATTTAAAGTAAGATTTTTGTTTATTAAAACTAAACATCAAAGTATATTATATACACTTTGAATCTATAATTCAATAGATTTATAAAAATTATTCTACATATTTCTCAAATTTTTAATCTTTTTGCTTAATCTATAAAATTCTTATTTAAAAAGCTAAACTTCTGATATAATATGTAGTATAACTTAAAACGCTAAAACTTATTATGAGAAGCGTATATGAAGAAAAACGAAGTTTTTCACGCTTTGAACCAAGTAGGGAAGTTAAATAGATAATAAAAAATATAAACGAGGTGAAATTTTGATAGAAATAGGGAAAAAAAATAATTTAAAAGTAAAAAGACAAACTGAATTTGGATATTTCTTAGATGCAGAAACAGGAGCTACTAAAGATGACATACTTCTTCACAACAGAAATCTAGACAATAGAAAAATAGAAATTGGTGATGAAATCGAAGTATTTATATACAGAGATTCACAGGATAGACTTGCTGCTACTCTAAAAGATGTTCTTGCAGAAGTTGGACAAGTAGCTTTACTTAGAGTGGCTGACAATACAGATATCGGAAGTTTTGTAGATATTGGACTTGAAAAAGACATATTAGTTCCATTTAAAGAAAAAAAATATCATCTTCTAAGAGATGAAACATATCCTTTTTATATCTATCTTGATAAAAGTGGCAGAATAGCTGCTACTACTGATATAGATTACCATTTGGAAACTGATAGTCCATACAATATTGGAGATACTGTAGATGGAGTCGTATATGGTTTCCAAACAAATGGTTCTGCTATGATTTGTGTGGATTCAAAATTTGCTGGCGTAATATTAAACAATGAATATTTCAGCGAACTAAGAGCAGGAGATAAATTGAAAAATCTAAAAATCATAAAAATCTATGAAGATGGAAAACTTGGACTTACTCCTAGAGGTGAACGAAAAGAAGAAATGGACATTGTAGAAGAAAAAATTATTTCTTATTTAGAAGGCTCTGATGGAACTATGAGATTCAACGATAAATCAGATCCTGAAGAAATCAGAATTGTCTTCAAAACAAGCAAGAAAAACTTCAAAAGAGCACTTGGATCTCTAATGAAAAAAAGAATCATAGGGCAAGACTCTGAGGGAACATTCTTACTTTAAATGACAAAAGTATATGCAATATCAGAAAGAATAAATATGTACAATATTCTTAAGAGAACATTCTTACTTTAAATCTGTGTTTACAGTAGATTAAGTTTTATATATGTTTTTTGAATGATGTGATGAAGTTGTTTTTAAATTCGTTCGCTGATCGCTCACTTAGTTAGAGCGTAAGCCTCAAATAGAATCTTCAAAACAACATTCATCACATCATCTTTTTTTCAAAACATAAATCTAATCATATAAATCTACTACTAATACTTGATAGATTAAAATTTATACAGATGGTTCAAAGGTCCATGTCCTTTTCCCAAATCCATTCCCCATTCTATTGCTCCTGTTAGATATTCTTTTGCTTTTTTTACGCTTTCTTTTATTGTCATTCCTTCTGCCAAGTTACACGCTATAGCTGACGAAAGTGTACATCCAGTTCCATGAGTATTTTTATTATTTATTATAGGTGTTTTTAACCATTCAATATTTTCTTTTGTATATAACAAATCTGAAGCGTATTCTTTGAGATGGCCTCCTTTTATCAATACAGCTCCTTTTGTAAATTTAGAAATTTCTTCAGCTGCTTTCAGCATATCGTATTCATTTTTAACTTCAAATCCACAAAGTACTTCTGCTTCTTGCATATTAGGAGTAATTAAGTCTGCTATTGGTATTAATTTGTTTATAAGCACTTCACATGCGTCATCATTCATAAGTTTTGAACCACTAGTTGACACCATCACTGGATCTACTACAATATTTTTCGCACTGTAGTATAGAAGTTTTTCTGTAATTGATTTTATAATTTCTATATTCGAAACCATTCCTATTTTGACTGCATCTGGAAAAATATCTGTAAATACTGCATCTATTTGTTCTTCTACAAATTTAGAAGTAGCATCCAAAACATCAAATACACCTGTTGTATTTTGTGCTGTCAAAGATGTTATCACACTCATGCCATATTTTTTATGAGCTGCTATCGTTTTCAGATCAGCTTGAATACCCGCTCCTCCACTGCAATCTGAACCAGCAATTGTCAATACTTTTTTTATTTCTAAATCCTTGTTCATAATTTCACCCCATTTTTAGTTTTTTTTAACATAATTTTTTAA
>JAISUA010000143.1 GCA_031272305.1 Clostridioides sp. | reverse complement strand
AAAATAAAGATAAAATAGACTAATAATATTAAGAAATCGACTAAAGAATAGCTAAATAATCAAGTTAATTTTATATGAATTAATTTAAGTTATTTCAAATAAATATAAATGTAAAAAAGTAAGTAATTTATATTTTTGAGCATGTGATTATGTTTTTAACTATGATTTATATTTTGATAAAAAGTTATTATTAAGAATTACAACAAAAAAGAACGATAATATATCGTTCTTTTTTATTATAATTCTTAATAAAGTCTGTCATTGTTTTTTATTATAATTTTTAATGAAGTCTGCCATTGTTTTTGTTTACATAATCGTTGTAAGTGTTTTTAACAGTGAAAGTTAGTGCCAATAATCCTATTAAGTTTGGTATAACCATAAGTCCATTAAACATGTCTGACATTGTCCATACGATGTTTACTTCTCCAAGTGTTCCAAGGAAAACAGATACACAAACTAGTATAGCATATATTTTCACTGATTTTGCTCCAAATAAATATCTAACATTTGCTTCTCCAAAGAAATACCAACCAATGATTGTAGAAAAAGCAAAGAAGAACATACATATGGCTATGAATATATCTCCAAATTTACCCATAACAGTAGAGAAACCTGCTTGAGTAAGTGCAGTTCCTACTATAGAAGCATCAGGAGTGACTGAACGTGTAGTTATAATAACAAGTGCAGTTAGATTTAGGATAACAAATGTATCTATAAATACACCCATCATAGCAACAAAGCCTTGTTCTATAGGATGGTCTACTTTTGCAACGGCATGAGCATGTGGAGTAGAACCCATACCTGCTTCATTTGAGAACAATCCTCTCGCTACACCTTTGCTCATAGCTTTTTGAATAGTAGCACCTATTACACCACCTGCTATTGATTGTGGTGCAAAAGCTCCAACAAATATTTCTTGGAATGCTATAGGAATATTTCTGTAATTTATAAAGATAACTATAAGAGAGCCTACTATATAGAATAGTGCCATGATAGGAACAATAGTTTCTGTTACAGAAGCTATTCTTTCCATTCCTCCAGAAAATACAGCATATGATAAAATTACAAGTATAATACCGATTATTATTGGATTTAATCCGAAAGCTGTTTTAAATGCTTCTGATATAGAATTTGATTGTACAGCATTTCCCATGAATCCTAAAGCTAAAATAATAAATATTGCAAATAATGATGCTAATATTTTCCCAAATTTGCCTTTGAAAGCTGCTGAAATATAGTATACAGGTCCACCTGTTACAGTTCCATCTTTATCTATTTGTTTGTATTTTTGTGCCATAGTAGCTTCCGCAAAAATTGTTGCCATTCCGAAGAAAGCACTTACCCACATCCAGAAAATTGATCCAGGACCTCCTACTGCAATAGCTGTAGCTGCACCTGCAAGGTTACCTGTTCCAACTTGAGCTGCTATAGCTGTTGCAAGAGATTGAAATTGTGACATTCCACCTTTGTCAGCCTTTTCTTTTTTGGAAAATAGACCTCCAAAAGTTCTTCTAAATCCTTCTCCAAAACCTCTTACTTGTATGAATCTAAGTTGTAGTGTGTACCAAATTCCAGTACCTACAAGTAAGAATAACAAAATATTTTTGTCCCATAAAATACCGTTCACGAAAGATACGAATTTTTCGATGTATTCCATTATAAACCTTCCCTTCTAACACAGATAGTAAAATTAAAGATAACGTTTTACTTTATATATATTAAAAATAAATTATTATTTAATAAACATAGTAACTTCGTTAGTTTCTAGTATTAAATAATTAGTGTCTAGTATTAAAAATTAATTTCTAGTATTAAATAATTAGTGTCTAGTATAAAAAATTAATTTCTAGTATTAAAAATAACTAAAGTTAATAAATATTGTACAAAGAAAGATAACGTTTTCTTTATGGTTTTAACAACATATCTGATTTAAATTTTGATTTGTATAGATAGTATTCCATTATTTCAATCTCAATATTATTGAAAGTTTAATTTTTTAAAATTTAACTTAAATAATAAAGTTATATAACTAAAATGATATAACTAAAAGTACATAAGATTTTAGTTAAGTAAGGAAATTATACTTTTTTGAGACTATTTAAATTTTATAACTTTTATAAAGATTTAATTTTCAATCAAAAAACTTAAGATTTTAATATTTTATATAAAAATAAATAGGATAACTAAATTTTCGTTTTTAAACTAAAATTTAGTTATCCTATTAAGACTTATTACCTTGGTTTTATTTCAACTTCCTATAAGTCTTATTATGAGAAGTGCATATGATAGAAAACGTATGTTTTCGCACTTCGAACCAAGTAGTAAACTTCGATTACGAAAATCAAAGATTTTCTATCTCAGTTTTTTCTAGACTTTCGACTTTTTATCAAAGATAACTTCTTGAAAGTCTTATTTTTGAATGTTATTTCTGCAATGATTTAACTTAAAATTAAATCATTTAAATTTTAGTACGCTTTAGCTACTATGACCATTGTATCTGCTTCTTTTCCACAATGGAAGCAAGTATGAGTTCCTAGGTCTTCTTGTTCGAAAGGAATACATCTTATAGTAGCACTTGTTTCTTCTTTGATTTGTGCTTCACATTCTGGACAACCACACCACATAGCTTTTGCAAAACCTGGTTTTTCTTCAAGCATTGTTTTGAATTCGTCCATATTTTTAACTACAGTTGTTTTTGAATTTAGACGTTGTCTTGCTGTATCTAGCATATCTTTTTGAATAGTATCAAGTAAATTTTCGATGC
>JAISUA010000046.1 GCA_031272305.1 Clostridioides sp. | reverse complement strand
ATTTGAAAAATTAAAATTTTCGCAGTCAGTTGAGATATCATCTTTTTTAATAATTGATTCTTTTAATTTTCCTAAGGTTCTTATTTCATTAGACATTGTATTTTATTTATTTCCTCTTTTCGTATTCTATTTCTGCTTGTGATTTTTTCATATACATAGGTTTTATACTGTAACAGTTTTTTATTGCTATATTTTTTTCGTGTTTCGAAGTAGCAACTTCACACAGACTTATAGTATTTGAAATATTATATTTACCTTTGGCGATTTCAAGATTTTCTATATTTGATAATTTATCAAAATATTTGTCTACAGCTTCTCCTAGAACTAGGAATTCTTGATCTGAATTTGTTATGATATTTATAAGTGCATCTACTTCTAAAATAGTTACTTCACCATTAATTTTAGTGTATACTTGATTTCTTTGAGCATCTAAAATAGGTAATTTTATTTTTTTGCTGAAACAAACGTTTTGTTCTAAACTTTCAAGAGAATTTACTTCTATAATAGGAAGATTATTAGCGTGTGCAATTGCCTTTGCTGTAGATACTCCTATTCTTATACCTGTGAACGATCCTGGACCAACACACACTGCTATCAAATCCAAATCTTTTGTCGTTATATCCAATAAGCCAAAAAGATTTTCTAGCATAGGCATAAGCTTCTGTGAATGCGTATTTTTATTGTTTATAGTGAAATCACCAAGTAATTTCTCGTCTTCAAACACTGCCACGCTCGCAGCATTTGTAGATGTATCGATTCCTAAAATTTTCAATTTGTACTCCTTTTTATAATTTTTATTTTTTATTTTCAATTTAATTTAATGCTTCAAATTATAAATTTTATTATACACTTTTTAAGTATAAACATATGTTGAATTTTATAATATTCGTAGTTCGTTACATATTTGTTCATACTTTTCGCCTTTTGGCGTGATTAACATTTTTCTTCCGTTTAAAGTATATTTCATTTCTATATTTAAATATTCATCTGGAAGTATATCTTCGATGAGATTAGCCCATTCGATTATACAAACTCCTTGTGAATTGATGTATTCATCGTAGCCAATGTCGTACATTTCTTCACTACTTCCAATTCTATAGACATCAAAATGATATAATTTTAAACGTCCTTCATACTCATTTACAATGTTAAAAGTTGGACTAGTTATATTTTCATTTATTTCAAGAGCTTGAGCAATACTTTTTGTGAGAGTAGTTTTGCCAGCTCCCAAATCTCCAATAAGACATATTATACAACCTTCAAAGGCAAGTTGTCCTAGTTTATATCCGATTTTTTTTGTTTCAAATTCATCATAAAGATCTAATTCATACATTGTGCTATCAAATTCTCCAATTTTTTATATTGATTTTATTATCATATTCATTATATCAAACTTTATTTAAATGTGACAAAAAATATATTTTAATAGTGATAGTTTGATACAAAAATATTTTTTTTAAGTTCTGTAATTCTATACAAAAAATTTTTAAAAAGTTCTGTAATTCTATACAAAAATATTTTCAAAAAAGTTCTGCAATTCTATACAAAAATATTTTCAAAAAAGTTCTGTAATTCTATACAAAAAAATATTTTTTTATTTTAATAGAAACATATTTTTTCAAAAGCATTGCTTTTATTGTATTTTAGTAGTAAAATCTTTCTGAAATACAAATGAATTTACGAAAAATTTTTAAAAAAATCGTATAGGGTGAAAAACAATTCACTACTTTATTAAATATTTATAGAGGTAATTTTTATGAACATAATTATTGTTGGGTGTGGAAAAGTCGGAAAGGCTATTACACAAGAATTAAACGGAGAGGGTCATAATATTGTAGTAATAGATACAAATCAAGATGCTTTAGATTCTATATCTTCATCTTTAGATATTATGACGATAAATGGAAATGGAATACAAGCTGCAACTCTTCAAGATGCAAATGCAAGTGAGGCTGATCTTTTGATAGCAGTTACAAGTGCTGATGAAGTGAACATCTTGAGTTGTTTAATGGCGAAAAAATTTGGAACTACTCATACTATTTCAAGGGTTCGTAATCCGGAATACAATGATAGTATTCACCTTATAAAAGACGATCTAGGTCTTTCTATGGTTATCAATCCAGAGCTTATAGCTGCACAAGAAATAGCAAGACTTGTGCGTTTTCCTTCTGCAATTGAGATAGATACTTTTGTAAAAGGAAATGTTGAACTTTTTAAATTAAAAATACATGAAGGATCTATTCTAGATGGAATGTTTTTGAACAATGCTCCTATTTTGAACAAATTCAATGTTCGTATCTCTGGTGTTGAAAGAGGAAATGAAGTAATAATTCCAAACGGAGATTTTCAATTAAAAGCTAATGATAAGATATCTATAATAGGAAACTCAAGATCTATCTCGAAATTTTGCAAGAAAATAAAACTTATAAACTCAAACGTCGGAAGAAATGTAATACTTGTTGGAGGTGGGAAAATTTCCTTTTATCTTGCGAGAAAATTAATTGCTTCTGGTGTAGACGTCAAAATTATAGAAATCAATCATAAAAGATGTCAATTTCTTAGTGAAACACTAAAATATGCTACTATAATTGAGGGAGATGGTACAGATCAACAACTTCTTCTTGAAGAAGGAGTAGAAACTGCTGATGCATTAGCAACACTTACTGATTTTGATGAAGAAAATATAATACTTTCTCTTTTTGTACAAACTATATCAAAATGCAAGATTATTACAAAAATAAATAAACTTTCATTTGACAAAGTTATAGAAAGTCTTAATTTGGATAGTATTATACATCCAAAAAATCTTGCAGCAAAGTATATTGTGAGATATGTAAGAGCTATGCACAATTCATATGGAAAAAGTAATATAGAAACATTATATTCAATTATGGGTTCTAAGGCAGAAGCTCTTGAGTTCAAAGTAAAAGAACACTCAAAAGTAGTTGATATACCTCTTAAAGATTTGAAGCTAAAAGATAATCTTCAAGTGGCTTGTATTTATAGAAAGGATAGTGTCATCATACCTACTGGAAATGATTATATACAACAAAAAGATACTGTTATCATAATAACTACTCATTCTGGATTTGACGATATTGATGACATTTTGGAGTAAAATAGGGTGAAGATAATGAATAAAGGAATAATTAGATATATAATAGGTATCTCAATGATGATCTATGGAGGATTTATGTTGATACCTTACATAGTTTCACTTATTTATGGTGAAGCTCAAGGAGTTTATTTTTTAAATATTGGTGCTGCTTCATTTACAGTGGGTGCTATAATCGCCTACTGCAAAAAATATGACAACAATAATATGTTTTCAAAAGAAGGGCTATTTATAGTAGCAATATGCTGGATAATTTTCAGTTTGATAGGAGCGTTGCCTTTTTATTTAAGTGGAGAAATTCCAGATTATATAGATGCTTTGTTTGAAATTTGTTCAGGATTTACGACAACAGGAGCTACAATTCTTCCTGTTGTTGAAAATTTGAGCAAGTGTATGCTATTTTGGAGATGTTTTTCTATTTGGTTAGGAGGTATGGGAATACTAGTATTCATCATGGCTATATTGCCTCTTGCAGGAGGGCAACACAATATGCACTTGATGAAAGCAGAAAGTACAGGACCTATGGTTGGAAAACTTGTCCCTAAATTAAAAAATACTGCGTCATTACTTTACACAAGTTATTTTTTGTTGACAATTTTGGAATTTGTTTTTCTCTTGATAGGTAAAATGAGTGTTTTTGATGCACTGACTCTAAGTTTCTCTACAATAGGGACAGGAGGATTTACAAATGCGAATGCTGGAATAGGAGTATACAGTAACTATATACAAAATGTTATAGCTATTTTTATGGTATTAGGAGGAACAAATTTTTCTCTTTATTTCTATGTAGTTGCTAAAAAATTCAAAGACATATTGCATCTTGAGGAAGTTTTTTGGTATATTGGGATACTTGCTGTTTCCACATTATTCGTATCAGTGAATGTATTAGGAGGATTTGCTAGCTATTCGGATTCTCTACATCATTCATTTTTCCAAGTATCTTCAATTATGACATCGACAGGATTTACAACTGTTGATTATGATTTGTGGCCAGAGTTTTCGAAAACAATACTTGTGATAGTTATGTGTATAGGGGCTTGTGCAGGAAGCACAGGTGGAGGATTCAAAGTAATAAGAGTGTTAGTACTTACAAAACACGCTCTTAATTCTATGAGTAAAGTGCTTCATCCTAGAAATGTAAAGACTGTATTACTAGGTGGAAAGAGAATAGAAGATAAAACTCTTGCTTCAATTGGTTCATATTTATTTTTGTATATTTGTATATTTATATTATCTGTACTTATAATATCACTTGATGGATTTGATTTTTTTACAAACTTTTCATCAGTGGCGGCTACATTCAACAATACAGGTCCTGGATTCAATCTAGTAGGACCTACTATGAATTATGCTAATTTTTCTCACTTATCTAAGGTTGTATTGGTAATAGATATGTTGGCTGGAAGATTGGAGATTTTTCCGATATTAGTGTTATTTTCTCCATCGTTTTGGACTAAAAGGTAAGTATTTTTGATTAACTCTTTTAATAAGTCAAAATGTCATGTATAATTAAAAAGTGAAAAAGTTTTTAAAATGTATATGTAGAATAATAGCAATTCGATAAATTCATCGTTAATTTACATTTTAATGAATGATTAACTGATATACGTATAAAGGATACCAGAGGTGATTAACGTGGCAAAAAAAAGAAAGATAAAAAAACAATATATGTTAATTTTTTTAATAGCTATGTTTTTTGTTGTATATTTCATATCATTTAAATCAGCACTTAATAAAGTGGGTGTAGAAGAAGTCGAAAATGATGATGCTGAAATATCAGAAATGAGTGATGAAAAGACTTTATCTGCAAAATTAAATGATTCAGTCAATATTTATATTGGAACAGACGAAGTATCAGATGTGAAGATTGAGGAAGATTTTAAAACGCAGATAATTTATGAAATAAGTCAATTTAAGAAAATCAGAAAACCTTCGAATTTCAAAGCAATTTATGAAGGTTACACAGACAAAGGTATTAAATTTTCAACAGACTTAAATTATCTTAGACTTTTCACAGTTAATAAAGAGGAGTACTACAAAGTGCCTGTAAATGCGAAAAATGAATTTAAAACAAATTTAGATAGAAGTATTTATACGTCATTTTCTTTAGTAAAAGACTACAAAAAGTGGAAAAAAGTTGAGGTTATATACAATAAAGATACAGCAAAAATTCATAATTGGAAGTATAAAGAATTAGCAGGAAAAATGGTATCTAAAAAAATAATTGGGAAGATACAGCCAGAAAAAAACAAAGAGAGAAGCGAGTATAATTTCACTATAAAGATAGAAGGTAAGAATTATTCGTATGTAATCGAAACAATGGGTGAAGATTATCTGAAAATAACTTGCAAGGATATAGTAACGTATTATGGAACAACAAACAATCTGTATAATTATTTGAAACAAAATATATTCAAAATAAAAGAGTCCAAGTAAAAAATACTTAAAGAAGTCATCTGGCTTCTCTACTTGGTTCAAATATAAATTTTCGTTTTCCGACGAAAATTTTGTTTTCATAAGAGGAGATTATAGGAAAATGGAACAGTTAGAAATGGTTTTAGGATTTGTATTTGTAACATTGATGTCATTTGCAATATTTTATATATCATTTAAAAAAGAGCCTAGAAGGTTGTTAAATGGTTTTTTATTTAATGTTTTTCTTTTTCTTTTATTTGGGACAACGATGATGATATGTTTGTCGTTTTCGAAACCAATACTTACTTTATTTGTAGTAGTGATAATATTATTGTTGCTTTCGATATCATTTTTTGGGATATATATTGTGATTTTTTATCTGTTAAAAAATGCAAGAATGATGAAAAAGAAAGAAAGTCGTACATTGCAAAACAAGTTGACTTTTATTTTAGCACTACTTTTAATAGGATATTTTCTATTTAGTATGATTTTGCCTCAAGAGATATTTGGAAAAAATATATTTATGATAAAAAGTCTTGCAAGTTTCTTATATTTATATTATTTATTGAGTGTGTTCAATTTTTTGACGATTTCATTTTTATATAAATTAAGAAAATATCCTTTGAATCAAGATTTTATAATAGTGTTAGGAAGCAGAGTAATAGGAGATAAGGTATCACCTCTTTTAGCTGGCAGAATAGATAGAGCAATAGAATTTTATACTGAACAGAAAGAAATTCAATCTCCTCCAAAAATAATTTTTTCGGGTGGACAAGGTAAGGATGAGCAGTTGTCAGAGGCTCTTGCAATGCAAAGATACGCTATAGCAAATGGAGTAGCTGAGGAAGATACAATAATAGAGGATAAATCTACAACAACATATGAAAATATGTTATTCTCAAAGAGAATAATGGACGAGCTTTGGGAAAACGAAACAGAAAACATAGAATATAATTGTTTATTTTCAACAAATGATTATCACTTGTTGAGAGCTGGATTCTATGCAAAGGAAGTAGGAATAAGTGCACAAGGAATATCAGCTAAAACAGCAAGATATTATTATATCAATGCAATGATAAGAGAGTATATAGCTATTGCATATATGAATAAAAAACGTCATGCTGTAGTGGTAGGAGCTAGTGTTGTTTTGGGAATAGTTTTGTTTATTTTGCAAAATTATTTCACGATATAAGAGTTGCTTCTCAACAGAGATTTTATGTGATGGTTTTTAAAAAATAGAGATAAATATCTGTAATTTTTGTTATTAAAATTTGAGATTAAAATTTAAAAAAAGACGCTCAAAATCTATTTTGAGATTAAAATTTTTGAAAGAATTATCAGAATGTATTTTGACATTAAAATTTTTGAAAGAATTATCAGAATGTATTTTGAGATTAAAATTTTTGAAAAGACTA
>JAISUA010000043.1 GCA_031272305.1 Clostridioides sp. | reverse complement strand
GATGTTATAGTAAGGATAGATTGAGTATGGTAAGCATTTCTGTAAGTTTTGTTCTTTTTGATTTTTTTCATAAAATCTTCAACAAGCCAAACAGCTATATCATCAACTCTATCATCGTTGTTTCCGTATTTAGGGAAATCTCCTTCTATTTCAAAATCGATAGCTATACCTTCTTCGTTTCTGATAGGTTTAACTTTTGCATATTTTATAGCTGACAATGAGTCAACACAAACTGAAAGTCCAGCCATACCACAAGCCATAGTTCTAAATACATCTCTATCGTGAAGTGCCATTTCTAAAGCTTCGTAGCTGTATTTATCATGCATATAGTGGATTATATTTAATGTATTTACATATAATCTAGCTAACCAATCAGTGTAAAGATCAAATTTTTCCATTACTTCGTCGTAATCAAGATATTCAGAAGTAATAGGAGCGTATTTTGGTCCTACTTGCATTCCTTGTTTTTCATCAACACCACCATTTATAGAGTATAGAAGTGTCTTAGCAAGGTTTACTCTTGCACCAAAGAATTGCATTTGTTTTCCTATTCTCATGGCAGATACACAACAAGCGATTCCGTAATCATCTCCCCAGTATCTTCTCATTAAATCGTCGTTTTCATATTGTACTGAACTTGTATCAATAGATACTTTTGAACAGAAATCTTTGAAATTTTGAGGAAGTCTTGTAGACCAAAGTACAGTTAAGTTTGGTTCTGGAGAAGGTCCAAGAGTATAAAGAGTATTTAATACTCTGAATGAGTTCTTAGTAACAAGAGTTCTTCCGTCTATTCCCATACCTCCAATTGATTCTGTTACCCAAGTTGGATCTCCAGAGAATAAATCGTTGTAATCAGGAGTTCTAAGGAACTTAACAAGTCTTAATTTCATAACAAAGTGATCCATTAATTCTTGAAGTTCGCTTTCTGTAATAGCGTTGTTTTTAAGATCTCTTTCGAAATAAATATCAAGGAAAGTAGATATTCTACCGATTGACATTGCAGCTCCGTTTTGATCTTTTATAGCACCTAAATAACCAAAATATAACCATTGAACAGCTTCTCTAGAATTTGTTGCTGGAGCTGATATGTCAATTCCATAAGAAAGAGCCATATTTTTCAATTTATTTAATGCATTTATTTGATCAGTTATTTCTTCTCTTAATCTGATCACATCTTCATCCATACAAGAAACTTCTAATGAAGCTTTTTGTTCTAATTTATCTTCTATCAATCTATCAACACCGTAAAGAGCAACTCTTCTATAGTCTCCGATAATTCTACCTCTACCATAAGCATCAGGTAGACCAGTGATAACACCAGATTTTCTAGCTGCTCTCATCTCAGGTGTATAAGCATCAAAGACACCTTGATTGTGAGTTTTTCTATAATTATTAAAAATATTGTTGATTTCTGGATCTAATTCATAACCAAATGCTTTACAAGCAGTATTTATCATTCTAATACCACCATAAGGCATAACAGCTCTCTTTAGAGGAGCATCAGTTTGTAGACCAACTATTTTTTCTAAATCTTTTATAATATAACCAGGTTCATAGGCATCAATACCGGAAATTGTATGAGTATCGACATCAAGTGTCCCCCCGTTTTCTCTTTCTTTTTTAAATAAAATGGAAACAGCATCCCATAACTGTTCTGTATCATCTGTAGATGTAGCTAAAAACGAACTATCACCTTCATAAGGTGTGTAGTTTCTTTGAATAAAATCCCTTACATCAATTTCTTTTGTCCAATTACCTTTGACAAAACCATTCCATACTTCCATGATAAAGCCTCCTTTAGTATACAATCACTAAAAACACGAATATTAAATTCATTTATAATAAAATTGTACCATATTTTTTTAAAAAATCAATTGCAAATTATTAGTAATAAAAAAATAACTATTTCTTAATAAAAAATAAATTTTAAAATTTTTTCGTGATTTTTTGATATTTATTAAATCAATATAAATATTTTTTACCCTTTTAAAAAATATTAAAACGAAAAAAATTTTTTATTTTAAGTAAAAATTATTCTTTATATTTTTGTTAATATTTGTTATAAAAAGAATTTCTTTATGAAAATACGAACATTTATCAAAATGATAACGCTGTTTAGTAATCTTTATACTTAAATACTAAATCATTCATTATATATTAAATAATCATTGATATATAAATATTTTTAAATTAATTTATCTGGTTTGTCCAATTAATATTATATTAGTGTAAAACATTTTTTGTAAACTTTTTATCAATATTTCGAAAAACTATGTGAGTATAACAAAATTTGTTCGTATAACAAAAAATAAAAGTTTACACAAAAATATTAATACTGTATCAATCCAAGTCTTTTTTATAAAATGAAAAATTTTATAAATTAATTTGAACATTAAATTATGTTTTTATGAATATTAATGAGTGTGACAAAATATTTTTTGGAGGTGATATAGTGATTATAACAATTTTAATTTTTATTTTAGGTTTTATCTTGATAACAAAAGGTGCCGATTTATTTATAAACTGCACTGTCGAAATAGGGAAGGTAACAAAAATACCGAATATGGTATTAGGGGCAACTATAGTAAGTTTTGCAACTACACTTCCTGAATTTAGTGTATCACTTATGGCATCAATATCAAACCATACTACTATGGCACTTGGCAATGCTATTGGTTCTATTATTTGTAATACAGGACTTGCACTTGGACTTGTAGGTATTTTGAAACCATTCAAAATAGATAAGAAATCTTTTTTCTATAAATCATCTTTTTTAATGATTTCTTTGACTGTGTTTTTAATTTTAGGAATGGATAAGTCAGTAGGTGGACTTGATTCTGTAATATTACTAAGTATGCTAGGAATTTATATGTACATGAATTATTCAGAAATAAAGCATGAAAGTATATCAAGAAATTTCGGAAATAACAAAAGCATTGACACAAATCAATCAAAAAACAATAACTCTTTTAAAAAAAGTTTATACTATACAATAAAAAACAGAAAAAATATAATTAAAAACAAAGCATCTAAAAATACAAATAAAATTCATTTCATTAGAAAATATAATTTAAAAAAGGTAATAAAGACTGTATTTATATTTTTCTTAGGATTAACTATGATGCTAGCAGGTTCAAAATTTTTGATTGAAAGTGGAATAAAAATTTCTTATGTCCTAAATATTCCTAAAGGTATTGTTAGTTTGACTGTGATTGCTCTTGGAACTTCACTTCCTGAGTTGGTTTCTGCACTTACTGCCATGAAAAAAGGTTGTAGTTCGATAACCGTTGGCAATATAATTGGTGCAAATACACTGAATTTGTTATCTGTTATAGGAGCATCATCTGTTGCCAATCCATTGCCTGTACTTGATCAGAGCAGATTGCTTGATTTTCCAGTTATGATACTCATTATATTGGTACTTGTAGTACCTACATATTTTAAACATAAGATATCTAGAATGCAAGGTTTTTTGATGCTTGCTATATACACTGCATATATGATTATCTTGTATAAAGTATACTTGTAGAATTATTATGAGAAGTGCATATAATAGAAAACGGATGTTTTCGCACTTCGAACCAAGTATGGAAGTTAGATTACGAAAATCAATGATTTTCTATTATAAAAATGAAAAAGGTGATGAAATTATTTTTAAATTAATTCATAATTTTCTGCTTTCTAATATCGTAAACATAAAATCGAATCTTAAAATAATATTCATCACCTTTTTAGTATTAATACTTTCTTTTTTAATTTTAATATTTTCCTTTTCTGTTTTCTTTCTTTTTGTTACCTTCTACTGAGTGTCTACATGACAATTTGATTTTTATATCTTCTAATCTCAATCCTTTCTCGAACATAAGCACAAGTAAATGATATATCAAATCGCTTATTTCTCCTACTAATTCTTCTTTATTTGTATTTTTTGCAGCTATAACAGTTTCAGTTGCTTCTTCACCTATTTTCTTACAAATTTTATCTATACCTGAATTTAAAAGATAATATGTGTATGAATTTTCTTTAGGATTTTCTTTTCCACCTTTTACAAAAACTTTAAACTCTCCTTTCTCATCTCGTTTTGCATCATCACAATGTTATTATTATGAATTTTTGTTTATTTTACAAATTATATGAATTTTTGATATAATATAAGTTGCTAATATTCCAAATTTCAATATTAGCAACTTATAACTTTTTCAATTTAATCTAACCTTTATCTCATATTACGTCTATCAACTTAATTTACTTTTCATATCATATTTTGTCCATAAACTTAATCTAATTTTTAGATTTTATTCAAATTCAACATAGAAACTTTCTCTTCCTTCTATCGCTTCGTCCACCAATTTATCTATATCCAATTTAGTTTCTGCAAGATTCATTTTTTCTATAGTTGGTCTTGTAGTAGGATTTTTTGGTGCAAACAAACTACAGCAATCTTCCTCAGGAATTATTGAAGTTTCATAAGTTCCTATATTTTGGGAAATATCTATTATATCCAATTTATCCATAGCTATAAGTGGTCTGAATACTGGAATATCCACTACTGCATTTGTACATGTAAGTCCATGTATCGTTTGTGAAGCAACTTGTCCTATACTTTCTCCTGTAACCAAAGCATCGCAATTGGTTTCTTTAGCAAGTTTATTTGCTATTCTCATCATAAATCTTCTCGCTACAATAGTGTAATCTGATTCATGACAATTTTCTGAGATAGCTTTTTGTATTTCCAAAATATTTACCTTGTGTAATTTTATTTTTCCGCAATACTTAGCTATTATCTTTGCAAGATCCAAAACTTTTTCTTGTGATCTTTCATTTGTAAATGGATAACTATGAAAATGAACAAACTCAAGTTTCATGCCACGTTTTGCAACCATCCAAGAAGCTACAGGACTGTCTATTCCTCCAGAAAGAAGCGATAAGGCTTTTCCATTAGTTCCTACAGGAAGTCCTCCATAACCTTTTATAGTTTTACTGTAAACCATAGTATGATGTTCTCTATATTCACAAGAAATTTTCACTTCAGGATTTCTGACGTCTACTTTTATTTTTCCATCTAAATTCTTTAGTAAATATGCTCCTATATCTACACTCATTTCTTGAGAAGTCATTGGAAATTCTTTATCTCCTCTTCTTGATTCCACTTTGAATGTTTTACATCCTTCTTCTATGTTTTTTTCTAACATTATAAGAGCTATTTCTTTTAATTTATCATAACTTTTTTCTGCCTTTATCGCTGGACAAACACCCACTACTCCAAATACTTTTCTAACTTCTTCTATAACTTCTTCATAGTTGTAGTCTTCAATATCTACATAGATTCTTCCATATTCTTTATAGACATTAAATTCGCCTATATGTTTTATCATATTTCTTATATTTTTTATAAGTTTATTCTCAAATAAATATCTGTTTTTTCCTTTGACACCTATTTCTCCATATTTTACTATCAATATATTATACAAATTTACACCTCAAAATCTTTCTATAAAAACTTAATTGTTCTTATTTTTTATCTTTTCATTATGTTTCTTATTTGATTCACTGAATCTTTCAGTACATCTACAGCTTTTAAGATTTCTTCTTCTGTATTCAATTCACTCAAGCTAAATCGAATAGCTCCATCTATTTCATCTTGAGAAAGTCCAATCGCATTTAAAACATGGCTTCCTTTTTTCTTAGATGAACAAGCAGATCCTGTAGATACATATATTCCTTTTTGTTCTAAGAAATGAAGTAACACTTCTCCCTTTACATCTAAAAAAGAAACATTTAAAATGTGACATACACCATCTTCAGTAGAATTTATTTTTATATTATCAATATTTTTTTCTATTTGTGATTTTAAAAGTTCTCTCAAAGATTTCATTTTCTCAATATTTGAGTTTAAATCTTCAAACAAAACTTCTGTTGCTTTACCAATTCCATATATTCCTGGAACATTTTCAGTTCCTGATCTAAATCCTCTTTCTTGACCTCCACCATGCAAAAACGGTTTTATTTTGCTATCTTTCTTTATATACATAAAACCTATACCTTTTGGACCATGAAATTTATGACCACTCACACTCATAAAATCTACACCTATTTGAGATGGCTTGAAATCTATTTTTCCAAAAGATTGCACTGCATCTATATGAAAATATACTTTTTCATTGAGACATTTTAGAAGCTTTCCTATTTGTTCAACAGGTTGAACACTTCCTATTTCATTATTTACATGCATTATACTTACAAGACAAGTATTTGGTTTCAAAGAATTCTTGAAATCTTCTAGATTTATAATTCCATTTGAATCTACATCTAAATATGTAACCTCAAAACCTTCTGTTTCTAGTTCACTAAGAGTATTTAAAACAGATGGATGTTCTATTTTAGTTGATATTATATGATTTTTTCTTTTTTTATTGTAATTAGCAACACCTTTTATAATTGTATTATTGCATTCTGTACCACCAGAAGTAAAAAATATTTCTTTTTCATCTATTCCTATCTTCCTCGATATCAACTGTCTAATCTTTTTGATTTTTCGTTCTACTGCTACACCTTTCGAATGTGCTGCAGAAGGATTCGCAAAATCATTTTCTAATGCTTCTACCATACTCTCTATAACTTCTTTATACGGTTTAGTAGTTGCACTATTATCCAAATATATTTCCATTATTTCACCTTCTAAATTATTATTTGTTTTGATATTATTTATCTTATAAATTATATCATTTTTATAGCTACTATAAAAGACTAAAGTATTCTAATATCAACTAACTTTCCTTGATTTCTTTGTAAAACCTATTTATAAATTTTCATATTAAAAGTATTTTGGCGAAAAAATTTATTTGTGTCGAAAAAAATTAGTTATTTTGCATTTTTTTTATTTAAAATTATTGCATTTTTGTGTCGAATTTATTATAATATAGATAGGTTATCCCCCTGGTAACCCTAGTTAGTTAATATATCTATTCCCAATCCCTTTTATAAGGATTTTCATACTTATAAATTTGGGAGAATAATCTATGAAAAGAGCTTCCCCAAGCTCTTTTTCTTTTGTATTTTTTTGTATTTTTTCTCTTATTTAACTTCTAAAACATATTTAACTAAACCTTAATATTTTTTCGTTGAGATATTTTTTAATAATTCATTTTATCTTTAAATTTATCCAAAAAAGGGTTAAGGGATACAGCTATACACTGTATCCCTAGAGGGGAAAAATTATAATTATAATTGGTATATAGATAAACTAATCAAACATCTAAAGATATTTAATTATTTCATCAACAAATTGAGTAGTTGTAGCACTTCCTCCTAAATCTTGAGTAAGTACTTCACCTTTTTCAAATACTTGAGAGAGAGCATTTTCTATTTGCAATGCTTTTTCTTGTTCTCCTAAGTATCTCAGCATCATTATTGCTGATTGTATAATAGCAGTTGGATTTGCTTTATTTTGACCTGCTATATCAGGTGCACTTCCATGTACTGCTTCAAATATAGCTACATCTTTTCCAATGTTAGCTCCTGGAATAATTCCAAGTCCTCCTACAAGACCTGCACAAAGGTCTGATAAAATATCTCCGTAAAGATTAGGCATAACCATTACATCATATTTCTCTGGATTGATTACAAGGTTCATAGCTGCTGCATCTACAATCAAATCATCAAAAGCTATACCTTTATCTTGTGCAACTTCTCTAAAAGTATTCAAGAAAAGTCCATCTGATATCTTCATTATATTCGCCTTGTGAACTCCTGTAACCTTTTTTCTATTATTATCTTTTGCATATTTAAATGCAAATTCTACTATTCTTTCACACGCAGGTTTAGTAATTAATTTTATACTTTCACCTGCAAAATTACCTATTTTGTGTTCGATACCAGCATATAAATCTTCTGTATTCTCTCTTACTATTACTAGATCTATATCTTCATATCTGGATTTAATTCCTTTGAAACTCTTAACAGGTCTTAGATTTACATATAAATCAAGTGTTTGTCTAAGAGTAACATTTACGCTTTTGAATCCTTTTCCAACTGGCGTTGTTATAGGACCTTTTATGGCAATTTTATTTTTTTTGATACTATCTATAACATATTCAGGTAGTGGTGTGCCGTATTCATCAATAACAGCTGCCCCTGCCTCAACTACTTCCCAATTAATTTCAACAGCTGTAGCTTCAACTACTTTAACCATAGCTTGTGATACTTCAGGTCCAATTCCATCTCCTGGAATCAAAGTAACATCATACATAGATAACTTCCTCCGAAATCTTTTTTGTTGATATATAAGCTACCTCCATGTATTTAAATCTATTATACATAGATTTTACTCACAGTTCAAGTATTTTTTTTATATTTTTAATATTTTATAAACATTTCATTATATTTTATAAATCTACATTTTTTATTTGTTTACCTTCTCTGGATAAAATATCACAATATAAATGTATTATTTCTTTATCCATTAAGCTTCTCTTAAGTCTAATAGAAGTTGCTCTAACATCTTCAAGTATTTTTCCTGCCATTTCAGGAGTCACTAGGATTTCATATTCACGAAGTTTATTTACAACAGCTGCTCTTCCAGAATGTTTTCCTATTACTATTTTTCTTTCAAGTCCAACTTCAGAAGGATCAAACGCTTCATAGTTATGAGGATCTTTAAGTGCTCCATCTGCATGGATTCCAGACTCATGGATAAACATATTATCTCCGACAATCGCTTTCCACGTCGGAAGTACTCTTCCTGATGCTTGTGCAACATAATCACATATATTTCTTAGCTTTGCTGGATCTATCGTTCCCAAATTAGCACCATATAAATGTTTTAGTCCCATAATAACTTCTTCAAGTGCAGCATTTCCTGCTCTTTCTCCCAGTCCATTGACTGTTACACCTACATAATTAGCTCCTGCTTCTATTCCTGAAAGTGCATTTGCTGTAGCCATACCAAAATCGTTATGTGTGTGCATTTCTATATCAAAGCTTGTATTGTCGTGTAAATATTTTATATTATCATATATTTGGTTTGGTGTAAGTACCCCAACTGTATCACAATATCTAAATCTATTTGCTCCTGCTTGTTTAGCAATTTCTATAAACTTAAGCAAAAATTCTCTATCTGCTCTTGAAGCATCTTCTCCATTTACAGAAACATAAAGTCCATTTTTCTTAGCAAACTCTACGCTTTTTGCCATATTTTCAAGAACCCATTCTCTTGAAGTTCTAAGTTTATTTTCTATATGAATATCTGAAACTGAAATTGAAATAGCTACTGCGTCAACTTCACATTCGATTGATTTTTCAATATCTCCTATAACAGCTCTGTTCCAAGCCATTATGCTTGCATTCAAACCTCTTTTAGCAATATTTTTGATAGTACTTAGTTCATCTC
>JAISUA010000018.1 GCA_031272305.1 Clostridioides sp. | reverse complement strand
ATATTCACCAGGCGACTTATTTTTCCCTCTTGCATTATTTGATAATAGCACCTCGTGTAACTCTTTAATTAATCTTGTACTTATTGGTAACTCTTTTAATCTCTCTTCGCCTTTTTTTAAAGCCTCATAATAATTAACAACTTCTGTAACATCTGCGTTCATATAGGCATTATTAGCCTCTACTTCTAACACTTCATCAAGCGTTGTTTGAGTTCCCTCTATTCTACTAGAACATAAAGATTCACTAACCATTAATAACGGAGATAGTAATTTCCAAGGCGTTTTTGAGTTTTCTAACTTCGTTTTATATATTGCTAAATTCTTATTTGCTTCAATTAAAATGTTTACAAATAATCTAACATCTATATCTTCTAATATTTCCGATGTTAAACGTGGTTTGTATGGTAGCATTTCATTCTCCTCCTTAAAAGTATATTTTTTATTTTTTAGTCTCTTAAATAAAAAATATATTTTATTATAACATATTTTAATGATTTTATGTTCTTATTTTGAGTTTTGACTTTGAGGCTGGTATTTCTACAACAACTTCAAGTGGGTCATCATCACTAGACTTTAATTTATCAATATCAATACCTATAGCAAGAGGTATATCGCTAGGCTTGATATTTGACAACACAGCATTTATTTCGCCAATTAACAATTTTTTATTCAATTTATCACCACCTTTCTAATTTCGTAAGTAAAATGATAATGTCTTTTTTAATATCTCTATCTCTTCTTGTAATTGTTTCTTTTCCTCATTTTGTTTTTTAATTCTTCTTAATACTTCTATCCAATTATCTGGGTCTGAACAAAATATTTCTGCTTCTCTTGTTGTCATATTTTTAATATCTTTTTTCATTTGTTGTTCTTCCACATCTGCAAGTTTTTCTCTTAATGGCTGTTCCTGTAGTAATCCATCACCGTAAACGGCTCTTATATCACCTTCAAGCTGGCTGTAAAAAAGATTATTAGAAGTCATAAGAGATATAACTTTACAAGCCTTTAAGAGTAAAATATATACACTCTCTCCATTCTTAGCACCTTTTAATATTTCTGTTTGAAGCTGACCGGATAGTTTCATGTTATCTTGATATTCTTTATATATTTTTGCTGATGTGTCTATTTCAAGTTGTAGTTTACGTATACCTTCTAGACCGTCTAAATCGCCTTGTAACGAATTTTGTTGTTCAATAGTAGTTTTATATTCCTCACTATCTTCAAATTGTTCTGATTGTATTTCAGAAGGTTTTTCATCTTGTTCTTGAGTAGAGTCTTGTTTAAATAACTCATTAAATCTTGTAAAGTCCAGTTCCATATATACCTCCTTTTGTTTTTCTCTATAATTTTATATACTAAAAAAGCACTTAAATATTATTAAGTACTTCATCTCTAATATATTTCTGTACTAAAAAAGCACCTACCTCTGTAAGTGCTTAGTTTTTATTCTGTTCTTCTTCTTTTCTTCTTCTTTCTTCTTCAATTTTAGCTAATTCTTCATCTTCTTCATCTAATTCTTTCTGGATTTTTTTTCTAAGCTCAAGTACTTCTTCTTTTGACCAACCTTCAAAATAATTAGTATAATGTGGCAAATCATACTCCACTGGATTATCCAAATCCTGAATAAATTTTCTCATACCTTTTCTCATGCCTTTTAATCAATCCTTTGCTTCTGTATAGAAATTAGATTTTAATACATAATATCATCATCCAACGTTAGATAACCCATGTCATATACATCTTTATTTTCTGCAATACATTTCTTGATAATTTCAATAACTTCTTCGTCTGAATATGTCCAACGAAGTGGAATAGATGGAAATGAATCATCAAATATTTCGTAATAAAGGTCTAATGCAGTGTCAATTTCTTTCATTTACTTCACCCCTTTCAATATTTCCATCATAGCTCTGTAGCTGTTAGGGAGATATTTTTTTACATATTCTAATGTTTCTCCACCACAAACTTCTGCACTCATAACATTTGCCCATATCTCTGAGGAAGCGTCATATTGCCTGCAAATTGTTTTTACCTTTGATTGATTGCTTACATCAAATCCTAAATCCTTGTAAACCTGTTTTAAATCTTTCTTTATTGATTTTTCCCCTATTTTATAAAGTGATTCAATCTTAGCATATTTACGATTATAGTATTTTTCACCATGCCCCCATGCAATTCTTGATTTTGGAAATAGACCATCAATTGCGTCCTGAACACCACAACTTGCATTGTGTTCTCTTAAATCTTTTTTAACATCAGTAGTTAAGGTACTTTTTAAATATTCCTTATCTTTTCTAATTGCTTCAAGAAATTCATCACTTGAACTTGCTTTACTCCTAAATATTTTCTCCAATCCAGTTACTTTGCGTACAGTTTCAATTTCATTAAAATTCAACCCTTCAAAAGAAACTTGTGCGTCAAAGAAATGACCATATTCATGTGCAAGTGTATCATACTTATTTATACCAGAATATTTAACAAAATTATCAAAGTTGAAAGTTAAACTATTTGAACTTGGCGAATAAGCAGATCCTACTGAAGTTACCATTTTCACATCTGAAATTTTATCAGCATAGTTTGTATAAAGATTTTTTATCGATAGATTTTTGTGATTATTGATAATATCAATATATTCATCATAGTCAGCTTTTAACATCCCTGAATTTTTTATATTGTTCAATTCTATATTGTTCAATTTCTGAATGTTTTCTTTTGATTCTATTGTATCATTTTTAATTTTAAGTTTCAACTCTTCTTTATCCAGAACAAAATTCTTTTGATACCATTCCTCAAGTTTCGGGTCACTCTCTGGGCTATTATTCCACTCTATTAATTTGTCCACAATATCCTCTGGATTCTTAACAACTGGCATCATAATACACAAACAATTCGGGTGGAATGGATACTCTGGTGCTTCATCAACTGGATACACACCTTCACCAAGTTCAAAATTATCTTCACTACAAATTCTATCACATATATCTTTAAACGGGTGCATTTGAGATAATGCAAACTGTATACCTCTAGAAAACGGATTACTACTCGCACCATCAAGCGTACCCATTCCATACGCCCTTGTCATCTCTGTTCTTGCAAGTCTTAAAGTTTCATAGTGTAGATTAATAGGTACTCTGTTTCCCATTCTCTTAATCATCTGTGGGTAGTCATCTACAAAAGTTTTCTTACCCTTCTTAACATAGCTATCAAGTATCTTAGCAGTCTTTACACAATCCTTACCCTCTAGTACTGCCGTTTTTAATATACTATCAATCGTTTGTCTGTATTTCTTTGACTTGTTCCAAATATTATCAGACATCTAATTTCTTAAGTAAAATGCTAATATCTTTTTTACTTAAATATTTAAGTACTTCATCTCTCATCTATTTTTGTATTAAAAAAGCACCTACAACTGTAAGTGCTTAATCTATGTTATCTATTATATTTTTTCTCTGTTTATTATCTCCATTGCTTCTGTATAAAAATTACGTCTGTTAAAATAAGATTCGTTATTAAAAACTTCCTTCATACAAATTGCGAATGTATCTACAAAAGCTTCGCATGCTTCTTCTTCTGTATCATATACTTTACAATTTATTTTATCATTTCTTTGCTCAACATACACTTCATACTTTCCTTCTTTATTTATACTCATCACTTTAGCACAAACATCATAGTTTTCATCTTGGGGTAATACACAATTTATAATATAGTGTTTGTCTGTGAGTTCTCTTAATTCTTTAATCTTCATAACCCAAAACCTTCTTTATAATAAGTCTTGAAAAACTGAGATAGAAAATCTATGATTTTCGTAATCGAACTTCCCTACTTTGTTCAAAGCATGAAAAACTTCGTTTTTCTTCATATATGCTTCTCATAATAAGATTATATTCGTTTTTTAATTATTTACAATGACTTTATTGGTACTCTGAAAAGATTTTATACAAAAGTTGAACTTTTCTATATCTAATCACACAATCTACTACTCTCCTTGAAGTATTAAACATAGAAGAAAGAAGTCCATTAAATCTTTCAAGAACGATTGTACTAAAAAAGCACCTATTTCTGTAAGTGCTTTTTAA
>JAISUA010000268.1 GCA_031272305.1 Clostridioides sp. | reverse complement strand
GACTTCACCCTCTCCCTTTATTCTTTGATCTCAGTACTTGGAAGTCCAACAATCATAAAACTTGGTATTCCATTAGAAATGTCTACTTCCACCTTCACAATAAAACTTTCTATTCCAATTAAATTTGATGAATTAATAATACTTAACATAATTTTCCCTCTTATTTCATATTTTTTACAAGTTTTTTGTTAATATTTTTTTAGCTTTGTTATAATTCAAAATCAAAAAGCATTTATTATATGTCTTAACTTCCCTTCATTCAAAAATACTTCTACAACGTCAAATCTAATAGGAACATCAAAGCACTCATTCTTGTATATATAGTACTGTGCCAAATTGACTATTTTCTTTTTTTTTCTAAAATCAACTGATTCAGATGGATAGCCATATCTTAAATTCATTCTTGATTTTACTTCGACAAATACAAGATTCTCATCGAGCTTTGCTATTATATCTATCTCTGCAACATGATTTGTATAATTTCGCTCTATTATCTGTGCTCCTTTCTTTTTTAAATATTCACAGGCTACTTCTTCTCCAAACGCTCCTTTATTTCTATTTTCCTCCTTCCATTTTTGCTTATTATGTTTTTTTAATAACTTGTTTCCTTTTTTAGCTGTATTTAATCTATTATTTTGATTTTCGTTTGTGTTCAATTCCTTGTTTTCTTTTTTATTATCTTTGTTTGATATCTTATTTTGATTTTTATTTGTGTTCAATTCCTTGTTTTCTTTTTTATTATCTATCTTTGATGCCTTATTTTGATTTTTATCTGCAAATTCCATAAAATCACCCCAATAATTTATTTTTTATTTAAAATAAAACTTTTTCCAACTGAATTATTGTCACATTTCCCGGAAAATATACATAGAATAAAAAAAATTTATCAAAAAAATAAAAACTCCTAAAAATTTGACCAAACTAGACATATTTTTGAATTTGAGCAAAGTTTAAGAGTTTTTTAATTTGTTATCTTTTTTGTTCTTATGATTTTTTTTATTTGTTATTATTTTTGTTCTTATAATTTTGTTCTTATGATTTTTGTTATTATAATTTTGTTATTATAATTTTGTTCTTATAATTTTTTTATTTTTATGATTATGAAGTTATTTTTTATTCTCTTTTTTTAATTCAAGGAAATATAAATATTTTACACTATCAGTTATAATTAATAACTATTTTTAATATTTATAAATTATAATTATAAATTAGAATTTGAAAAATGCCAATATTATAAGCAACAATCCGCTTATCCAAGATATGTTTATATTTATTTTTTCTGATAAGACTTTACCTACTTGATATCCTAGTATCATTGTTATGAAGTTTACTATAAAAAACACACTTATATCTATAAGAGGGTTGATGTTTGAGATTCCTGCACCAAAACCTGCTGTTGCTCCGTCAAGTGACAATGCTAATGCAAGTGCTATTGATTCTTTTATCGAAAGTATTTTAGAATAATCCTTATCTGCTTTTTGAGGGTCTACATATATATGCAATATAAACTTTGCGTCAAAAATATTAAAGTCTATTTCTTTTTCTATTTTATTTTTCTTTTTAATTATAGATTTTGCTGTGCTATCGAATAATTTAAATATACCAACAGAAAATAGAAGTGAAAAACAAATAATTGTTGTTAATTGTTTTGGAATGAGTGTTTGAATTAGTCCACCAAGTAATATTGCTATCGCCAAAACACCTGTGCAAACTAAATTTATAATATTAATTGAAGACATAGGAATTTTTATTTTACCAGCACCATAGGCAAAACATGCTACTCCTGCATCAATTGTAATCGCTATTACAAAAAATAAGGTTTCTATAAATGCAATAGTATCTATATGCAATTTTATGCCACCGCCTTTCACTTTCTAATTTAATTTATTCTGAAACTGAATTTTTGTTACAAAAATGCTTTCTTAGCTCTCATAACTAAAATCTTAAATTTCTTTGACACTATGTAAAATTTTTAGACTAAAAAAGTACTTAGCTTTTACACTAAGTACTTAATTTATTAATTAAATATTCAACTCTTTCACTTAAAATTTCATTCTTAGAAATTTATTTTTTTGCGTCTCATACATACGTTTAATACAAGTCCTAAGTTTGCAAACGAAGTTAGCACAGAACTTGCTCCAGCACTCACAAACGGAAGTGTTACACCTGTTACTGGTATAAGTGCTACAGTCATACCTATATTCTGTATAATCTGGTATGCAAACATTCCGACGACTCCCATAACAATCAATGCTCCATACAAATCTTTTGCTTCCTTAGCTACGTTTAACAATCTAAACAAGAAAAATATAAACATAAGAATCACAGCTGTCATACCTATTGCTCCAAGTTCTTCGCCAATTACCGCAAAAACAAAGTCACTTTCTTGTACAGGAAGAAATCCTTCCTGATTTTGACTTCCATTGTACAGACCTTTTCCAGTTATCCCACCAGAACCTATCGAAATAAGAGATTGCATAACTTGATAGTTACCTTTTAAATTTACATCTTCTGGATGAAGGAAAGCATCAATTCTCTGTTTTTGATGTGCTCCCATAAGCAAATAAAATATCGGACATAATATTAATACTATAATTACGCCTCTTAAGATTATTTTCTTGTTAAGTCCTGCTACGAATAACATAGCAAATATTATACAAAAAAATACTATTGCTCCACCTAAATCTGGCTGTGAAATCATAAGCCCCAAAAAAGGAACTGAATAAAATCCAACTTGAATAATTCCTTTTAATGTATTTAATTTTGATTTTTTCATCTCAACTATTTTTGCATATGATATTATAAATGTAAGTTTAACAATCTCAGATGTTTGAAGGTCAAATCCTACATGTATCCAAGATCTTGCTCCACCTCTTGATACACCTAATCCAGGTATAAGAACAATTGCTAAAAGTAAAATACTTAACACATAAATTTCTTTGTAATACTTACCTAAGAAATTATAATCAATCAATAGTATAAAAAATAACAAACCAATTCCAAGTATCATACCAATAATTTGTTTGTATATTTGCATAAAATTCCCTGTAGCGTTTGCATGAGTTGCACTTGTAAGCACAACTATACCAAAAGAAAAAATTAAAAAAACTATACCTAGTAATTTCCAATCTAATTCTTTTATCAATTTTAATGTGTTTCTAAAATCAATGTGAAACAAATTATCACCACTCTCTCATAAACCACGAAACTAGACAATAATATTATTGTCTAGTTCTTTCTTTTAATCCTCTTAGAGGAATATTCGCTATTATTGAAGATGTAGGATTTCTATCATCTTCTCCTCTAGTCTTAGACATTTTTATCTCTAGACCTTGAACATCTATTTCAGCATAATTTTCAATTGCTTTCCTAATGTCATTTTTTATTAGCTCTAAAATTTGAGGAGAGCAGTCGATTCTATCTTGAACTAAAACTACTCTTAATCTCTCCTTTGCTACTGATTTACTTTTTCTTGAATCATTTGAAAAAGTTTTAAATAAATCAAACACAGCCAACACCCCCAATTATTTTGCCATCACAAGTTTTTTAAGCATATTTAAAAATCCACCAGAAGTATTGAAATCCATAAAAGGAACTTCTTCTCCCATAATACGTTTCGCAATATTCTTATATGCTTGTCCAGCTTTTGATTTTGAATCAAGTACTGCAGGCTCACCCTTATTCGTAGAAATAATTATACTTTCATCATCAGGAATCAAACCTAACAAATCAATAGCTAATATTTCTATAATATCTTGCTTGTCCATCATATCCCCACGATTCACCATTTCTTGTTTGATTCTATTTATTACAAGTTTTATTTCTCCTACTTCATTAGCCTCCAACAAACCTATTATTCTGTCTGCATCTCTTACAGCTGATATTTCAGGATTAGTAACAACTATAGCCATATCAGCTCCTGCAATAGCATTTTTGAACCCTTGCTCTATACCAGCAGGACAGTCAATCAAAACATAATCAAAAGTTTCTTTCAACTTATTGCACAAATCAACCATTTGTTCAGATTTAACTGCATTTTTATCTCTAGTTTGTGCTGCAGGAAGTAAATATAAATTTTCAAATCTCTTATCTTTGATAAGTGCTTGTTTTAATCTACAAGTACCTTCCACAACATCTACTATATCATATACGATTCTATTTTCAAGACCCATAACAACATCTAAATTTCTAAGTCCAATATCTGCATCCACAATAACTGTTTTTTTGTTTTCTAAACATAAAGCAGTCCCAAGATTGGCTGAAGTTGTTGTCTTTCCAACGCCACCCTTACCAGATGTAATAACAATTACCTTACCCATATAAATACCCCCTTACAAAGTTTTAATTTCTATTATTATATTATCATCGACTATATGTGCAATTTCAGAATTATTTTCTTTTATATTTGCAATTTCAGAATTATTTTCTTTTTTATCTTCAACATAGTCGTCATCTTCAGGTGCTTCTGCTATAAGATCAGCTATTTTTATCACCTTAAGTCTTAATTTTTTAGAAACAACAAAAGACGATCTATTTCCATTAGATCCTGCGTGTACAAATCCTAAAATAGTGCCCATAACAGTTATATTTCCTCCTGCTATTATCTTAGCCCCTGTTTGTACATTTCCCATAACAACAACATCATTTGTTGATATTACCTCAGAACCTGGTTTCATATCACATAATACAATAACATTTCCTTCATACTCAATATTTTCTCCTGACCTAATCGATTTAACATACTTAGTTCCCATAGTATTTGTTTCATTTTTCACTTCATCTTCTGTGAATTTAACATCGAATCTGGATGTGATCACTTCTTTCAACTGCAATATATCAATATCAGTCAAATAATCACTATTTATCTTAGAAATTTTTGCACCATTGAAAAATCCAACACAAGTTTCTAATTTACTTATTAAATTTTCTTTTATTTGTTCTAAGGGAAGTTGTTTTTTTATGTTTACAATCAGCCCTGTCTTATTACCTTTGAATTCTATAACATCTTGACTAGCAACATCTTTCAAATACATATCAACCTCCAAAAGAAGTATCTTACTTCCTAATATAGTTCTTTTTATTAATATAAATTCCCTTTTTATTTAGCATAAAAATATTCTAATTACTTATAAGTTTATATCATTATCGACAAAATTACTAGTTTTATATTTTTGAATATTTTATCGTATTTTACAAACTATATAAATTTATGTTCAAATATCAATACTTTCGTCCATATATTTTTTGAATTATTTATAAATCTTTTTAACAATTCATTTTTTCAATTATTTATAAATCTTTTTAGCAATTCATTTTTTCAATTATTTATAACTTTTTTTACCAATTTATTTTCGAACTATAATCCATTGTATCAGATAAATCGCTTGATTCATCTATCGAATTTGCAGCATCGTTCTTAGTAGAAGAATTATTTTGATTTTGAGTAGTATTTTGAGCTTTATTAGCGTCTTCTTCAAAATCTATCAAGCCCAAATATGCACCTATTACTTCTCTTGCTGGAAGAAGTGAATAAGCACTTGAATCTCCTTG
>JAISUA010000238.1 GCA_031272305.1 Clostridioides sp. | reverse complement strand
ATAAAAATATAACACAAACTGAGATAAATCACAGGTAAATAATTTATTTTAGGATATAAATGTTTTATGGCAAACAAACAAATAAAAATAATAAAAATTAATCGTATACGTTTTATTTGTTTTACTGATAAATTGATTTTTTTATTCATAATATGTCCACCTATTCACAAACATAATATACGTAATGAAGTGTAAAAAATGCTTCATTACGTATATATTATATCATATTCAATTTAAATAATTAGAGATTAATTATGCGAATGATAAAAATATTTTCAATGCAATTAATGTTTCAGGAAGATTAGCTAAACCTAATACAATTAAGATAACACTAACTACAATACCTATTATAATAATAATGCCATCTTCTTCGCTTAATTCATCTATGCTTTGTTTGATTTCCTCAACCAATTCTTCGCAAAATTGCTGAACTGTACTATCATAATAAGACTTAATGGAATATTTTTCAATATGTTATTATAATATCATTGACATTCTTAGAATATAAGAATTATAATGTATACAAATATATTTATTAAATCCAAAGGGGGATTATTTTGTATGAAAAAACTATTAGTTGTTTGTATATCTTTAATGATATTAGTGGGTTGTGGAAGTAATAAAGGACTTTCCAATGGTAAATACATAGAAAAATTAAAAGAAATAGTATTAGAAACTCCTAAAAAATATCTGAAAGATGACTATAATAAATTTCCGTTTTATGAAACAGAATATGAAGGAATTACTTATTTAGCTCCTGACATATCAATAGATTTAGAAACAAGTCTATTAGAAAAGAAAGAAAAAGATTTTAAGCTATATTTAAAAAATAGGTATGCTAGTGATAAAGAGATAGTAGAAAAATTAAAAGAGATAGAACCAAAAGATGAAGAAATAAAAGGTTTAAATAAAGATTTGATTACTACTTATGAAAAAAACTCTTATTATTTTGAAATACTTATATATGAAAATGAAAATCATAATATTGAAAAATTTAATGATTTGTATAATGAGTATGAAGAATTCAAAAAAGAAAAACCTTGTAGTATAGATGAATATCAATATTTAACAATGAGATTAAATGAAAATGAACAAGCACTTCATAATTGTTTAGTAAATTTAGAAAATCATCTAAATTTCAAATTTGATAAATCTGAATAAGACAATAAAGAACTGTAAATTAGTTTACAGTTCTTTATTAGAGTTTATAATATTAAATATTTTAGTTTAAATTTTACCATTTATTTGTGAAGTTGATGTTGTTAAAACCAGAAGCGTTTTCAAGTCCTATTTTAGCAAATCCAGTACCCGGTGTACCTACATCACCTTTCCAGCTAGTGCATTTTTGCCACTTACAACCTGTCTTTTTAATGTATCTTACTAATATAGTATTTGTACTACTTCCTGCTATAGAATCATCAGATACAGCTATATAATATTGATTTGCAGGAAGATTATAATCCCAAGCACCGTTAGGCATTAATACATCAGTATTTTTCTTTATTTTAAAAATACTAAAAGTTCCTTCATCTTTACCATTTACAACAACTTTTTCTTTTACTCCTACTTTAGCTAAACCAGTAAGATCTTTATAAATAAATCCTTCTGAAAGTTGTTTCTTAGAATTTAAAAATGTTATTAAATTTTTAATACCGTCTCCACCCCAAGATGGGTCGTATATACATACCTCATCTTTGTAAAGTGTACCTATTTTTTTATCATAGTAATCGTAAATAGGTATATTATTTCCTGTTTTGTTTATCCAAGCATATCTGCTAAAATTAATTCTAGTATCTCTAGATTCTTTCATGTTTCTTCCTCCATATTTTTTATATTTACTTATATAAAGGAGTTTTGAAGCTAAATGTAAACTGTAAAATATAAATTATGAAAATATTTTTTTAAATCAAGCTAATTTATGCAAATTGAACTAAAATAGTATAGAACATTTTTATATAGGTATCTAATCTTGAGTCTTTTCTAATGAATTTTTGATTATAGAAACATCTTCTTTAATCGTTGGCAAAAAAGAAGTTAAATCTTGAATCAATTTTTGATAAGTATTTTCTCGTGCGTTATTTTCTTTTAAAACATACAAAAGTAATAAACAAAATAAAACAGCGAAAATACCTTGAGAAATAACTAAATTAACTAATTCTTCTTCTAAAGTGAATCCCTCCTAAATATACATTTTAATAATAGAAAGATATTTAATTGAAATTTGTAAAATAAATAAATTTTTATATTATAAATAAATTTTTATATTTAGGTTTACAAAATCTAATATAGAAATAATTCAAATCAATAAAAATATTGATTTAATATATATAATTTTATTGATCAACAGATTCTTCTTTTGGTGCAAGCAAAATACGTTTGTTATTTGGATCTTGCAATTCTTCTAAATCTTTAGCATAGACATTATCTAGCGATGGACATTCAAATACAATTTCATCATTTTTATTAATATATAATGAACGACCATATTCTGAATCATCATCTAAATGAACTAATGCTAGACATTTTTTTTCTTTTCCAAATACGGATGCATATGAATATTTCACATCTATTGATATATTTCCTTTTTTATCTATATATCCGTAATTATATATACTAGAATTATCAAATTCTTTTGTTGTACTTATCATAGCAAGACCTTCTTTAAACTCATAATATTCATTTGTATCAAATATTAAACCATTCGAAGCAGAGACAATATCTAAACTATAGACATCTTTCAAAATTTTAAACTGAGGCTTTATCTCAAATTCACCTTTTTTATTTATATATCCATAATTTTTTCTGTCAGAAGAGTTCATAGCTAAACTTTCACTAAAATTAGATGGTAGTTTGAATTTAGGTTTTATGACCTCATTTCCTTTTGTATCAATATATCAAAATTTTTTTATTTTTATTTTTTTATCACAAATTAGAGAATAGTCTTCTGAATCTGTATAGTATCCTTGACCTGTGTCAACTCCTATACAAGCCATTCCTTCATGGAATGAATTTGCAAAATCATACTTAGGTTTCACGATGTAATTTCCTTTTTTATCTATATAACCATACTTTCCGTTTTCTTTGACTACAGCAATATCTTCATTAAAATTATTTGCTTCTTCAAACTTAGGTTTTATGATGTAATTTCCCTTTTTATCTATATAACCATACTTTCCGTTTTCCTTAATTACAGCGACATCTTCATTAAAATTATTTGCTTCTTCAAACTTAGGTTCTATTGTATATTCGCCTGTTTTATCTATGTATCCATATTTTTTATTTTGACTAACAAGAGCGAGACCCTCATTAAAAGTTTCTGCTGTTTCAAATATTGGTTCTGTTATGTAGTTTCCATTGTAGTCAATATAACCATATTTTGATGTAGCATTATTTTTATCATCAATAACATTCGCTTCATATACTATGACACCTTCTCTATTTTTAATTAAAATAATATCTTTTTTATAACCATCAATAAGTATATTTTTATTTTTGTCTAGCAATGTATCTGGCTCCAATGAGTTCTTACATACTATAAAAACATCTCCATCGGCAAGAGAATTGTTAGTAACTTTGTTTGAAGCATTAGAACTATTTTGACAATCTGTAAGAAATAATAAACTTGTTACAAAAAAAATAATATTAATCGTCTAGATAATTTTTTCATACAAAATAATCCCCCTTTGGATTTAATAAATATATTTGTATATATTATAATTCTTATATTCTAAGAATGTCAATGAATTGATACGAGCTCTTCAAACAGAAATAGTGTTATAAGCTGTGGTGATAAAACAAGAAAATGCAGTGCTTGTGACTGTGTTACAAGGATAGATGCTGACAAAGCCAGAACTCTTAAAAATAACGGTTACAAATATGTTGGAAGATATCTTACTAAAGTTGAGGGTGGACTTGATAAAAATATGACACCTGAAGAATTAGATATTATTTTTTCTGAGGGATTAAGAGTGTTTCCTATCTATCAAACAACAGGAAATAAAGCATCTTATTTCAAATGTTCTCAAGGTAAAAATGATGCAATTGAAGCTATAAATACAGCTTTAGATCTTGGATTTAAAAATAATACAACAATATATTTTTCAGTGGATTTCGATGCATTTGTAAATATAAAAGTTCTTTTTAGTAAATCTATAGACGACGGAGTATGCACTCCTCCGGATATACTAAATACCATAAGTTCTGCATTATTTAGTGGACGTCCTGAGGGAATGGATTTTGTTACTGATGCAAATAATTTCTTAAAGTATACTGGTGCTTTGGTCAAATACGGAAATATAAAAGTTGGGATAGTGTTTGATGAGAAGAGACAGAAGTATGGTATTAGAGCTGAGATATTTGAGAATGTAAAAGAGAAATATACAAATGTTACTCAGAATCTGTATGTAAGTGTGACTTATTATGAGAACTGAATTTTCGTTGAAAAACGAAAATTTATGTTCGAATATCAAGACTTATTACCTTGATTTTATTTCAACTTACAATAAGTCTTACTATAATTATCATAAAAAGTATTTTTAGTATTATTAATTATAAACATAATATATTTGATAATACAGAATATTTGTTGTATATATATATAGAAAATGTATAATACTTGATACTGAAAAACTTATTTTCTTACAGAAAAGATTCTTTTATAAAAACGAAAAAAATAATATAATTTTTTCATCTATTATAGCAATATATTGTTTTATTACAGGTGAAGTATCTATAGCTGCAATAATTATAGCTCCTATATTAGTTGCTTTACGTTTAATTCAATATGTAAAATTTTTCTCGTATTTAATGAAAAACGAAATAATCATTTTAAAAAAATAGTTAGATGATAGTATAATAATATAGGAATATAGTTATATTATTATAAAAAATACTGACCTCTTATTGTTAGATTTTGTATACCTAGCGATAGAAGGTCAGTATTCTAATTATTAATTATTTAATATACACATATCTAAAAAAGTTTGTATAATATCCAAGAACTTTCGTTGTTAGTTTTGCTATCTTTAAGCATTCATTTTCTTATATATAATATTCCCAGCCCACTGTATAACTTGCACAATAACGATAAGTATAGCTACGATTCCATACATAATTGTATCATTGAAATTTTGATATCCATAGATCATTGCAACAGATCCAAGTCCTCCTGCACCTACCATTCCAGCCATTGCAGTAGCTCCTAGAATAGTGATTATAGCTAGCACTAGTCCAGACACTATAGATGGCATAGATTCAGTAAGAACAACGCTGAAAATAATTTGCAAATCAGACAATCCAAATGCTTTGCCAGATTCTATCAAACTGTAATCGACTTCATTCATACTGTTGTATATCACTCTTGCGATAAAAGGTGCAGCCGCTATAGTTAGAGGGACAATTGCAGCTTTTTCTCCCAAAGATGTTCCAACAATACTTCGTGTAAGAGGTATAGAAGCAACCATCAAAATAATAAATGGAAATGATCTTATGGTATTCACGATAAAATCGATTATATTGTATATAAATTTATTTGGTTTCAAGCTATCTTTAGCAGTTATAAATAAAATTATTGCAATAAAAAATCCAATAATAGTTCCAAGTAATACTGAGAAAAACAACATTCTAAGTGTAGATGTAAAAGCAGGTAATATAACATTTATTAAGTAGTCACCGAATGTAAATTTCACATAGACACATCCTTTCAGAATGGATTTTCAAATTATTTATGTCATTTCATTTTACAAGACTTATCATAGTTCAAAATAAAATCGGAGTATAAAAAATCTGTATTTAACTCCATATAATATTTTCATAATGATATAAAATCGATATATTTTTATAATGATACAAATTCTATATCATTTTCTCGTAAGAAAGATTCTATTCGACTCAAGTCTTTATCTTTGACGTTCAATACCATTGTTCCCATGAGAGAACTTTGATATTTATTTATATCTGCATCGACTATCTTGAATTCTACGGAGAGAGATTTTGCTATAGAAGATATTATAGTACTAGATGCTTTACAACTAGGAAGAATTACTTTAATATTTTTACCATCATCAGGTAGATAAAGGTCTTCTTCTCCAATAAGATCTTCAAGATATTTGTGTTGTTTCAAAAAAAGATTTTCAACTGTATCTGTCACTGCAATTTTGCCTTTGCTCAAAACAGAAACTCTATCACAGATGTCTTTCACAACAGACATCTCATGAGTTACAACTACCATAGTAAGACCTAAAGTTTTATTGATATTTTTTAATAATTTTAAAATATCTTTAGTTGTTTTTGGATCTAATGCAGATGTTGCTTCATCACATAGAAGTATTTTTGGATTCATTGAGAGTGCACGTGCAATTCCAACACGTTGCTTTTGTCCACCAGAAAGATTTTTCGGTTTTTGGTCAGCTTTGTCAAGTATTCCTACTAAATCAAGAAGCTCTTTAACTCTTTTATCGATGTAATTTTTATCATATTTCCAAGCTCTCAAAGGAAGAGCGATATTTTCATATACGCTCTTTCTTTCAAGCAAGGCAAATTGTTGAAAAATCATTCCTATATTTTTTCTAAAACTTCTTATATCTTTCTCTGATATTAATTTTAATTCTTCGCCGTCTACTGTCAAACTTCCACTATCGTAATGAACAAGTCCGTTTATACATCTCAATAATGTAGATTTGCCTTCGCCACTTCTTCCGACTAATCCATAAATTTCACCTTTTTTTATTTCTAAACTGACATCAGATAGAACCTCTAAATCTCCATAAGTCTTTTTCAAATTTTTTATTTTTATCATTTGAATCACCTAAATAAGTTTTATTGATTATTTGACATCAAATAGTGGAGATACTGAACCTTTGAATAATTTTTCTTGTAAATCTGCACTATTTTTAGTTGTATATACGTCTAACACATCTTGTACCCGTTTTTTATCTTTGTTTTCTTTCTTAACAACTAAACCTATAGGGAAATCAGCTGAATCTTTACTGAAAGCAAGTGCTCTTCTAGGATCGTCTCCTGCTTTTGCAAGCATGATTGAATTTATGCAAGTAGCATCAACATCATCTAAACTTTTCATAAGTTGATATAAGTCAACTTCTTTAATTTTAATATTTTTAAGATTTTTATCTATATGCATTAGATTGTATAAATCTGTGTCTTTTTCTTTTTCCTTAAGAGTGATAAATCCAAGATCTCTTAATAGAGTAAGGCTTCTATCTCTATTTGTATTATCAGTTGCAACAGCTATAGTTGCTCCATCAGGGATCTTATCTATACTATCGTATTTATTTGAGTAAATACCAAAGTTAAGAGATAATATTTGAGGTGATAACATTTCTAAATCAGTTCCATTTTCTTTATTGAAGTTGTCCAAAAATGGTTTGTGTTGATAAAAGTTTATATCAATGCTATCTTCCAATAAAGCATTGTTAGGTTGGATACTGTCGTCGAAGAATGTTATTTCAACTTTATATCCTTTGTCTTCTAAATCTTTTTTAAGTGACTCAGTATATTCTTGGAATGAGCCTGCAACACCAATTTTAATAGTGTCTTTCTTTTCATCGTCAGTGCTATTACTTGATTGTTTTGATGAGCTACAACCAGTTACGCCTAGAATTAAAATCAACGTAACTACTAATAATTTTGATAATTTTTTAAACATTTAAATTTCCTCCTGAATTTATTTAATTTCAAAAATAGTATGTCAAAAATAATTATATCAGAAAAAACATGTCTAAATTATTGTTTTTATCTATAGTAACAGTCGTAAAAATAGTTTTTTTGTATTTATCAGGAAATTTATGTAGATATAAAGAATATAATCAAAGATAAGTTATATTTTATATAAAAATAAAAACTAGCTCGTTGAAAAATAGAAATTGGCTCATTGAAAAATAAAAACTGATTCATTAAAAAATAAAAACTCTCTATAATTTGAATACAGAGAGTTTTCATTTTCTATTTAAAAATTATTTTTTTACAAGAAGACATACACTTTGAGCTGATATTCCTTCTTCATTTCCCGTGAAACCGAGCTTTTCTTCTGTTGTTGCTTTTACACTTATATTTTCTATGTCTGTATCTAAGGTTTTAGCTATTATTTTTCTCATAGATTCTATATATGGAGATATTTTCGGTCTTTGGGCAATTATTGTGGAATCGATATTGGCAATTTTATAGCCTTTTTTAGATATTAGATTATTTACATGAGATAGCAATTGTATGCTATCAGCTCCACTGAAGTTTTCATCTGTATCAGGGAAGTGTTTGCCTATATCTCCTAGTGCTAATGCACCCAAAATTGCGTCCATAATTGCATGAGTGAGAACATCTGCATCAGAATGACCAAGTAGACCTTTTACATGAGGAATATCTACACCACCTATGATTAATTTTCTTCCTTCTACTAATCTATGAACGTCGTAACCTGTTCCAATTCTCATATAGTCACCTACTTTTTTATAATATTAGATATGATAACAAATTTTCATTTAGTAAGCAACGCTGTTATCATTTAATTTATCTTAAAAATTCATATTTATATTCTGTTTAATATGCTTTCTGCTATGCTTAAATCTTCTGGGCTTGTTATTTTTATATTGTCATAGTTTCCAGAAACAATCTTAACTTTATATCCTATTCTCTCGACTAAAGAGGAATCATCTGTGCCATAAAAATTATCGTTGTAAGCTTTTTTGTAAGCATTTGTTATAATTTCTTTTTGAAATACTTGAGGAGTTTGTGCAGCCCAAATGTTTGCTCTATTTGGAGTGATTTGAATTTCTCCATTCTGTACAATTTTGATAGTATCTTTTACAGGAACAGCTACGATGACTGCTTTATTTTCCATACAGCTAAGGATAGTATCCTTTATTATTTTTTCACTTACAAAAGGTCTTGCTCCATCGTGTATGAGTACGATTTCACTATTTTTATCAAGTAAATTTAGACCGTTGTTTATTGTGTCTTGTCGTTCTTTTCCACCAAAAGCTATTTTTATATTTTTGAAATTATATTTTTTAAATATAGAATCAAATATATCTTTTTCTTCTTCTTTGATGCATACGATTATCTCTGAAATATCTGGATTGTTATAAAACTTAGAAATAGTAATTGCTATGATTTCTTTTCCTTGAAGTTTTATAAACTGTTTGTTGATATCTAGATTCATTCGTTTGCCACTTCCTGCTGCAACGATAATTGCACTTG
>JAISUA010000240.1 GCA_031272305.1 Clostridioides sp. | reverse complement strand
AGTTAAAGTACCTACAAAATTGACACAAGAACAAAAAGACATCTTGCAACAATTTGATATAGCTACATCAGAAAGTGAACACAAACCAAGTGAGAATAAAAATGAGAAAAAAGGATTTTTCCATAGAAAAAAATAAGAAATTAACTGAGCAATTGTTGTGTAAAATTTTTTATAATCTACTTTAAAGTATTTTCTATATCTATATTGAAAAAAATCAAGTATCTCTAATAAAAAATTTTACACTGTCAATTTTAAAAAAGATAACAGTAATGAATCTTACACAAAAATTATGATATTTTAAATAAAAATTTGTAATTTTCAGGAAAGGGAAAAGATGGATAACTGGATTGAGATAAACATAAGTACAGCATCAGAAGCTGTTGAGGCTATAACAAGTATTTTGTACGATGAAGGTGCTTGTGGATGCATAATAGAAGATCCTCTTGATTTTCTATTTAAAAAACAAAGTCCTCTGGATTGGGATTATGTAGACGAAAAATTATATAATAAAAATTTAGGTTCTGAAGTAATAATAAAAACGTATGTAAGTGAAGAAAAAAATGTAGCAGAATTTATTGATAATATAAAGCAAAAAATATTGAAATTAAAAGATTATGGCCTTGACATTGGAAGAGGAAGTATAGAATTAACACAAGTAAATGAAAAAGATTGGGCAAATAATTGGAAAAAATATTATAAGCCTTCTAAAATCGGCGAAAAGATAGTTATAAAACCTACTTGGGAAGATTACGAAAAACAAGATGGAGATATAGTGGTAGAGTTAGATCCAGGAATGGCGTTTGGAACAGGAAACCACGAAACTACAAGTATGTGTATTTGCCAATTAGAAAAATATATAAACAAGGATTCTGTAGTATACGATATTGGTTGTGGAAGTGGCGTACTTAGTATAGTTGCATCTAAACTAGGTGCAAAAGACGTTACAGGCGTAGATTTTGACGAAGTAGCAGTAAAAGTATCAAAAGAAAACATTGCTTCTAACAATTTAAATGAAAACATAAAAATAATGCACGGAAATCTTACAGATGTAGTCGATGAAAACAAAAAAGCAGATGTGATAGTGGCTAATATTATTGCAGATGTTATTATGATACTTGCAAAAGATGTATCAAAATTTATGAAAGATGATGCTGTATTTATTTCCTCAGGAATAATTTTAGATAAACTTGAAGAAGTAAAGGAATCTCTAGTTCAAAATAATTTTGAGATTATAGATGTGATCACTAAAGGTGAATGGTCTTGTATAGTTTGCAAGAAGAATAAGAAATAATAACTAAAATTTTGTGTTTAAAAAAGTTAATAGATTTGCATAGTTTGCAAGAATAAAAAGAGGTAATTATGGATAGATTTTTTGTTGAACAAAATGATATAGATTTAGATACAGGAACTTGTTGTATTTATGGTGATGATGTAAAACATATCTCTAAAGTTTTGAGAGCTAGAGTTGGCGAAAAAGTAGAGATATGTGATCAAAGATTTGAATATATATGTGAAATTTCAGATATAAAAAAAGATGTTGTAAAATTAGCTATTATAGAAAAAATAAATATAAAAAGAGAATCAAATATAAAAATTAAATTATATCAAGGACTTCCTAAATCAACAAAAATGGAAATTATCCTTCAAAAGTTGACTGAAGTAGGAGTAAGTGAAATAATTCTTGTAAAAACAAAGAGAAGTGTTTCTAATGTCAATGAAGCTAAAGAAGAAAAAAAATTAGAACGATTTGAAAGAATAATCTATGAAGCAGCTAAACAGTCTAAGAGAATAGAAATACCTAAAATTAAAGGTATTTTGAGTTTCTCTGAGGCAATTGAAGATATGAAAAAAAATGATAAAAACATTTGTCCATATGAAAATGAAAATAAATTGTCTATAAAAGAAGCATTAAAAAATATATCTGAAAAAGAAACATTAAAAAATATCTCTGAATCAGATAATGAAAACGAAAACTTGACTATAGGTATTTTTGTAGGACCAGAAGGTGGATTTGACGAAGAAGAAATAGAACAATTAAAACAACAGGAAACAAATATTGTTACACTTGGAAATAGGATTCTAAGAACAGAAACAGCAGCTATAGTATCCTCTGCGTTAGTTTTATATGAACTTGGACAAATGGAATAATATTTTTTATAAGTTTTGTAATTTAGAAATTTAAAAGGAGGAGGACTGCTAATTGAAAAAAGTAGCTTTTTATACTTTAGGGTGTAAAGTAAACCAATATGAAACTGAAGCTATGATAGAAATTTTCGAAAAAAACGGATATGAACACGTTAAGACGAATGATTTTGCTGATATTTACGTTATAAATACATGTACAGTCACTCATATGAGCGATAGAAAATCTCGTCAATATATAAGAAGAATGAAAAAAATAAATCCTAAAGCTATAATAGCAGTAGTTGGTTGTTATTCACAAGTTTCACCAGAAGAAATTTTAGATATAGAAGAAGTAAATCTGGTAATGGGAACAAATGATAGGAAAAATATTGTCGCTGAAATTGAAAAAATAACTTGCGAAGATAAAGCAAGTACAGTTGATGATATTATGAAAGTAAAAGAATTCGAAGATATAAATATATCTCATACTGATGACAAGACGAGAGCGTTTCTAAAAATTCAAGATGGCTGTGATAGATTCTGTACATATTGTATAATACCTTATGCAAGAGGCAGAGTTAGAAGTAAGCCTATTGAAAAAATTGTAAGTGAAGTAGAAACGTTAGCTAAAAGTGGATACAAAGAAGTTGTATTGACAGGAATACATGTAGCATCTTACGGAAAAGATATAAATAGTGAAAAAGTTGGACTTTTAGATGTTATTAGAAAAGTAAGTGAAGTAGAATGTATAGAAAGAATAAGAATGAGTTCTGTTGAGCCGATTTTATTTACAGATGAATTTATCGAAGAAATAAAGAACAACAAAAAATTATGTCCTCACTATCATCTTTCACTTCAAAGTGGTTGTGATGATACTTTGAAACGTATGAATAGAAGATATACTGCATCTGAATACAAAAAAATCGTAGAAAAGTTGAGAGAAAGCATTGATGATGTTTCCATTACAACTGATGTAATCGTTGGATTTCCAGATGAATCAGATGAAGAATTCGAACAAACATACAAATTTTTGAGTGATATAAAACTTTCTCAAATGCATATATTTAAATATTCAAAGAGAAAAGGAACGAAAGCGTCTCAGATGGAAAATCAGATTTCGCCTGAAATCAAGCAACTTAGAAGTGAAAAATTGCTTGAATTAAACAAAAGAAATTTCTCTGATTTTATATCTAAATTTATAGGAAGAGAAATGGATGTTTTGTTTGAGCAAGAAGTTGCAGAAAACGTGTACGAAGGATTGACTTCAAACTATATAAGAGTATTGGCTAAGTCTGAATCTAAAATTAATGGAGAAATAAAAAAAGTTAAAATTATTTCTAAAAAAGATGACTTTTTACAAGGGAATTTGGTATAATATGTAGAAATACTTATTGATAAAAGAATTATAAGAGCGAGAGGAGGGAATTATTTTGAGTTGTATATTTTGTATGATAGCAGGTGGTCAGATTGAATCTAAAAAAGTTTATGAGGATGAAAAAGTAGTAGCTTTTAATGACTTAAACCCAGTTGCTCCTTATCATATCTTAGTGGTACCTAAAAAACACTATGAAAGTGTTATTGATATCCCAGAAAATGAAATGGAAATTGTTGCACATATCCATAATGTAATTAAAAAAATATCTAAAGATTTGGGATTCGATAAAACTGGATTTAGAGTGATAACAAACTGTGGAGAGGATTCAGGCCAAGAAGTAAAACATCTTCATTACCATGTTCTTGCAGGTAAAAAATTACCTAACTATGAAGCTCTTGATAAATAAATAAATAAAAGACTTGATAAAAACTATTTTTTAGTTTATAATTAACAAGGTGTTAGGTTGTAACGAGTTTTATACAAAATAACAAGATTTACAGTCCCGGCATAATTGTGCTATTGGAGGGAGGGAAAACGAAATGTCAGAAGTAAGAGTTAGAGAGAATGAAACACTTGACAGTGCACTAAGAAGATTCAAACGTCAATGTGCGATGTCTGGCATAATGTCAGAAGTAAGAAAAAGAGAACACTATGATAAACCTAGTGTTAAACGTAAAAAGAAAGCTGAAGCTGCTAGAAGAAAAAACAGCAAAAGATAGTAAATTAATAAAGAGGTGAAGGGGATGTCCCTTAAACAAAAACTACAAGAAGATTTAAAGTATTCTATGAAAAACAAAGATGTAGTAAGAAAATCCGTAGTTACACTTATAAGAGCTGCTATAAAACAAGTTGAAGTAGACAAAAGAATAGAGCTTGATGATTCAGCTGTAATCGATATTGTTGCAAAACAACTTAAACAACGTCGTGATTCTCTTGAAGAATTCAAAAAGGCAAATAGACAAGATCTTATAGATCAAACGGAATCTGAAATCGAAGTTTTAAAAGAGTACCTACCTCAGCAATTAAGCGAAACAGAATTGCAAGAAATTGTGAACTCTGTAATATCTGAGTTGGGTGCAAGCTCAATGAAAGATATGGGAAAGGTTATGTCATCTATTCAACCTAAAATAAAAGGAAGAGCAGATGGAAAACTTGTAAATGAATTAGTAAGAAAACAATTAAATTAGATATTTTAAGTATTAATTTAAAAATATTAAAAAGTATCTAGTTTTACCAAATTAGAATTAAAAAATTAGGGTCAACCCCTATATATCAAAAAGCCTTTATGATTCAGTTTATACTGTTTTGTGAAGGCTTTTTTAAGTCTAAAAAAAGGTTCTTTCTCAATTAAGTGGATATTATATCTTAAATATTATAGAGGTAAAATAATAAAATATAAGTAAGAGATCCTTGAAAAATGAAAATTTTGTTCTCAAACGAATACATACATAAAAGAAAAATTTATCGCATAAATATAATCAAACAAAAATATTTCAGGAAAGGAAGATAGAGTTGATTATATCTTTAAAGCAAGTTAAAAATTTTTTGATAAACGTATTTATACCGTTTATAGTCGGAATTTCATCACACATAGTTATACAATTATGCAGTGGTTCAACTGCAAGTCGTATATATATTGAACTTTCAAAACCATCATTTGCACCAAATGAAACAATATTTTTTATGTGTTGGACAGTTGTGCTTATTATGCTTGGAATATCTGCATTTATGGCGTTTAAAAATGATTGTAATGTTGCAAAAACAAAAGATGCTATGTTTTATTACACAATGACACTTGTACTTAGTTTTTTGTGGGGAATATTATTTTTTGGATTTAATTTTAGATTTAGTGCGTTGGTTTGCCTGTTGATGATTATAATAACATTTATATTTTTAATAATAAAATTTTCAAGAGTAAATCGAAGATCTGGATACATAAATTTAATTAATTTGGTTATAATCTTATATATTGGATTTATAAATTACTTTTTGTGGATATTAAATTAAAAAGATAATGGCTCATTAAAAAAATTATAATGAATTAATAAATGTGTTTTCAAGAAATGTATTTTTAGAAAAGTTATTAAAAATATTGAACTTAATGCTTCATTTTAAATTTGTCCCTTAACTTTTATAATATCATAAAAAATAAGTAATTAATAGTCTTAATAAAGTGTATTTTAAATAGTATAATGAAAAAAATAAAACTTATTACTAAATTTACCTTAGATTTTAGATTAACACTTATAATCATTGCTTTTAGTTCAATTAGTGATAAGTATTATTCAAGAAACGAGGTTTGAAGGGAGAGGTTTTTATGAGATTAACTATATCTGCATTGCAAATGAAGATGACAGATGGAATCAAGGGGTACATTAGCGAAAAGCTAAAAAAATTTGAAAAATACCTTAGTCCTGAAACAGATGTAAAAGTAACTGTAAGTGCTAAAAAAGCAAGACAACATGTTGAAGTTACTATTTCTCAAATCAATGGAAGAATGGTAAGAGCAGAAGATTCAGAAGAAGATTTATATGCAGCAATAGATGTTGTAGTCGACAAATTAAATAGACAAATAATAAAGTATAAGGAAAAATTCAAAACAAGACAACCTGGAGCAGGTACTATAAGATATGAAAATAGTGCTCTACTTCAAGGAGAAAATCAATTCTATGATGAACTTGACGATCAAGAATTTGATTTTGAAGATGAAGAGTTTACAATTAAAAAAAGAAAGAAATTCAATATTAAACCAATGAGTCCAGAAGAAGCGATTCTTCAAATGGAACTTTCAGGTCACAATTTCTTTATATTCACAAATCAAGACAGTTTTGAAACTAATGTTGTTTATAAAAGAAAAACATCAGGTTATGGATTGATAGAAAGTATAAGATAAAAAATAACATAATAAGACCTTCAGGAAGTTATCTTCGATAAAATGTCGAAAGTCTTGAAAAAAGTGAGCTAGAAAATCTATGATTTTCGTTAGCGAACTTTCCTACTTGGTTCGAAGTGCGAAAACATTCGTTTTTATCATATGCACTTCTCATAATAAAATAAAAAAAGAATTGCTGATTATCAATAAAAAATAGTTAGTAGTTCTTTTTTTGTTCTATTTTTCAAAAATAATCATAAAATTGAGTGAGGAGGTTATGTCAATGTTACAAATGTCTACAGATTTGCAGGTAAATCAGCCTATAGTCGAGATTATTGGCGATAAATTTATTAGAATAGATAATTATATTTCAATTGAAGAATTTGAAAATGAAACAATAACTGTTAAAACAAAGATAAAAAAAGTTAGAATATTAGGAGATAATCTTTTGATTAAATTTATCAATGAGTCTGAAATAGGAATAACAGGAGTTGTTAAGAGTATTGAATTTTTTTAAAAATAGTATTAAATAAAGAAGAATTAAAAAAGCACTAAACAAAAGTGTTAAATAAAGAAGTATTAAATGAAAGTGTTAAAAGTTTTTTAATTTAAAAAAATAGTATTGAAATTAGGGGGGAAAAATTTGTTAAACTACATAAGAGGATATTATACGATTGTTATAGAAGGTTTAGGAATAGAAAGATTTATTAGTAATTTAAGAAAAAATAATATTTCTGTTTATAATATTAAGAAAACAAACAAAAATACTATTGAATTTAGAGTATATAAATCTGATATAAAAGTGCTTAAAGAGATTTTTAGGGAAGGTAACTTCGAAATAAAAATAAAACAAAAGACAGGGATACCATTTCTTTTCAAAAGAATTTACAAAATGAAGATTACGTGGATTTGTGCTTTGATATCTGTTTTTTTGCTTCTGTCTACTTCTCAATTTGTGACAGATATTTATATACAGACTCCTGAAGGAATAAAAGTAGAGGAACTTAGAAAAGAAATTTACAAAGCAGGACTAAAACCTGGAGTATATAAAAAAAATGTTGACAGAAAAGAAATTAGAGATTATATTATGTCTAAGTTCAGTGAAGTCGCGTATGTTTCAATAAATGTTAAAGGAACAAATATTTTTATTACAGTTACAAAAAAAGATGAATCATTAAATTCCAAACAAAATTCAAATTATTGTAATATAATTGCCTCTAAGAATGGTATAATAGAAAAGGTAGTAGCAAAAAGTGGGAAGGCTGTTGT
>JAISUA010000189.1 GCA_031272305.1 Clostridioides sp. | reverse complement strand
AGGCTTAATAACAAATTCTGATAAGTTTATTGAGCCAAGTAAACAACTTCCTCCACCTGGTAATGGTTCTTCTGCACAAGGATTTACACCTTTATATTCAAAACCTTTGTCCTCACTCATAAGATTGTATGATTTTATTCTATCCCAAAATAAAATTCCTGGTTCTGCGTAATCCCAATTGTTTTTTACTAATTTTTTAAATAATTTATTTGCATCTACTTCTTTTTCAACAATCTCACCAGTAGTATCCACATAAAATTGACACTTGTACATTTTATTTTCTTTGACAGCATTCATAAATTCATCTGTCACTCTTACAGAAATATTCGCCTTAGTAACCTTCGAAAGATCTGTTTTTATATCTATGAAATCTTCTATTTCAGGATGGTCGACACTCATAGAAATCATAAGTGCTCCTCTTCTTCCTTTTTGACCTATAAGTCCTGTAGTCATACTAAATAAATCCATAAAAGATACTGCACCTGTTGTATTTTTAGCAGCATTGTTTACTTTTGCACCCTTTGGTCTAAGCTTAGAAATATCAATTCCAACGCCTCCACCATAACTAAAAGTTCTAGCTATTTTTTTTGCTGTATCAAAAATGTCTTCTATACTATCTTCTGGTGGGTCTAATACATAACAATTTGAATAAGTAACTTTTGTACCAGCTTTATAAAGTCCTCTATTTGCAAGTATTCTTCCTGCAAATAAAAATTTTCTTTGTCTAATTAACTTTGCAAGTCTAAGATTTTTATTAGATATTCTATTTATCCATTGATCGAAATTTTCATCGTTATATTTGTATTTATTTTTCCAAATAGATCCTTGAAGTTCATCTAGCTCCCAAGGTTTATTTCTTAGATCTGTTCTTTTTTGTCTATATAAAATATAGCTTTTTGCAACATCTTTTCTATCTGATTCCATTAAAGAGAACTCAACCAAATCTTGAATTTCCTCTACTGTTGGATTTTTGTCTGAATCTTTAAATTTCCTCTCTATTTCATCAGCAATTTTTTCAGCGAGTTTTCTATCTCCAAATTCGTCTAAACTTAGAGTTGATTTCAAAACCGCGTCTATGATTTTATGTTTACTAAAAGTTTCAACACTTCCATCACGTTTAACAATTTTTTGCATAAAACAACTTCCTCCAATTCTAAAATGACTAATCTAAATTTATAGTTAAATTTAAACATTTACATACTTGTAATCTGTACTGATATTACTTGCAATTTAAGAATTTGCATATCATAATCAGCACTTATCTTACTCATAATTTAAAACACTTATTATTTTTTATTTATGCATTTGCACATTTGGAATCACTTAAATATTTTTATTTAAATGCTTCATATTTTTATAACTAATATATACATTATACTACACAATACTTAATCTTTATCTAAAAAATATCTGCCAAAAATTAAATTTATTATCATATAAAATTTAATCTAACGAATTTATTTATACCACAAATTATATACACCTACTCAAAATTCGAATTTCAAAAAAATAAGAGGTGCAAAAACACCTCTTATTTTAATTTTATTTTTTAATATTTTAATCGCAATCTGTATATTACGAATTTCATTTTATCAATTATTTTTGTTTATAAATCTTTTTATATTTAAATTATAAGTTTTATTTTTATATAATATTTTTTACTCAGTAACTGGCTTCATAGACGATGGCACAAATGCACCTAATAAACAACCAATTATTACTGGCACTACCCAATTGAACCCTAGAGATGTAAGTGGCAATTTATTTATAAATCCTGCCCAGCTTCCCCAACTGTAGCCAGATATTATTGAAAGTATACTTACTATCAATGCAAAATATACTCCAAATTTGTATACATTATCGTTTTTAATTTTATCTGTAAATAATGAAAGTATAATCATCGTAACAGTTGCAGGATATACTAAAGAAAGTATTGGTGCAGCAACTTGAATTATTGTACTAACTCCGAAGTTTGATACTATAGCAGAGAAAACACAAACAACTATTACTACATGTTCATATTTTAATTTTCCTTTTGATAAATCAGAAAAATAATTTCCTGCTGCTGATGAAAGACCAATAGCTGTTGTAAGACAGGCAAGAGCAACTATTAAGCCTAGTAGCATTTTACCACCACTGCCAAGTAAAGCATTTGTTATAGCAACAACTAAAGCTGTTTGTTGAACTTCTGCTCCATATTGATTAGAAACAGTTGCTCCAAGATAAGCAAGTCCACCGTAAACAAGAGCCAATCCAATAGAAGCAACAACTCCAGCACCTATAGTCATTTTAAATTTTTCTTCATTTGTTTTATAACCTTTTGCAATTATAGAAATTATGATAACTGAAGCGAATATTACTGCTGCTAAAGCATCCATAGTTTGATATCCTTGAGATATACCTTCTGCAAATGGAGCTTCTATAAGTGAATTTTGTCTGATTTCCCCAAGAGGAGATATGATACCTTTGATGATAAGAACAGCAAGTGCTATTAATAATGCTGGTGTTAAATATGAACCAACTATATCAACAACTTTTGATGGTTTTATTGATAAGAAAATTACTATTGCAAAAAATATTATTGAAAAAATCCATGGATTGATGTTTTGACCAAAGTTAGGTAAAATACCAATTTCATAAGTAGTAGCAGCTGTTCTAGGAATTGCTATTCCAGGTCCTATACATAGAACTATAGCTGTACCAATTATTGCTCCTAATTTTTTCCCACATCTAGCAAGCATTTCATCAGCTTTACCGTCGTATTTAATCATTGCTATTACACCAAGTAATGCTAAACCGCCGTCTGCTATAAAAAATGCCACAAACGCAATCCACCATTGTACCCCTGAAAGTACACCTAAGTAAGGTGGGAATATAAGGTTACCTGCACCGAAGAACATTGCAAATAAAGCAAATCCAACAATTACCATATCTTTTACTTGTTTACCGCCCATAAAATTATCCTCCTTGTGTTTTCGCACTTGAACAAAATTAAATTTAAATACTATTAAGCAAACTTATTTTTTAACTCACTTAATAATATACTTTCCAAAATATCCGAAAATTATTAAGCATACTAAATAAACCTATTTTTTTAATGTCAATGCTAGATCACACAATGTCATAGACAATTCTATAAATATTAGTAAACGTTTGCAACAGTATACTTCTATATCATTGCAACTATACTCTTCAATAATTCTAGTTATCAAATAAGTGAATTGGCTTTTATTAAATTTGTATTTTAATTCATTTTGTTCCAAAGTAGCTTTTATTTTTCTCTTTTATCATATAACTTCTATAACTTAAAATGTAAAAATTTTTCTGCCCAAAAATAAATTACATTCCAAAAAAATAATTGGTGAATTTAAGTTATAAAATTATAGATATTTACCATTATATTGATATCGTCGATTTTTGTCAATATAATATTTTCTAGAAACAAAATAAATTTTCAAATTTGTTTTTATTTTATCAAACTTCTATCGTTTCAAAATTTATTTTATCAAACTTCTATTGTTTCAAGAGTTATTTTTCCCAATTTTCCTTCTCTGAATTCATTCAACACAGTATGAGCTGTTCTTGTATAATCAAAATCTAATTTCCCTTGAATAAAACCTCTTTTCTTTGCGATCATCTCCATATTTTCTAAAGCACTCTCTGATAACTCTTCTAATTTGTATCTATTCTTTAGATTTTCAGGGTAAATTTCCATCAATCTTTCGATAAGTCTCAACGCAAGTGTTTCAACATCTAATATTTCATCTTTTATAGCTCTTGAAAAAGCAAGCTTTAAGGCTACTTCTTGATCTTCAAATTTCGGCCAAAGTATTCCTGGAGTATCCAGTAATTCTAGATTTCCCTTTAATCTAACCCATTGTTTTCCCTTTGTAACACCTGGTTTATCACCAGTTTGAGTACTCTTTCTTTTAGTCAATCTGTTTATAAGAGAAGATTTACCTACATTTGGTACTCCAACTATCATCATTCTAATAGGTCTTTCTTTTATACCTTTTTGTGCTAATCTATCCATCTTTTCTTTCGTAACTTTTTTACATTCGTTAATTAATTCACTTATACCTGTACCTTTCATTGCATCAATAGGTATTGCATTAATTCCTATACTTTTGTAATATTTTATCCATTTTCTAGTTTTCGAATCATCTGCTAAATCAACTTTATTTAATGCTAGTACTCTTGGCTTTAACGATATTATTTCATCAATTTCAGGATTTCTACTGCTAAGTGGAATCCTTGCATCAAGAAGTTCAACCACTACATCTACTAGCTTCAAATTATTTTTTACAAGTTCCCTAGTTTTTTTCATATGTCCTGGAAACCAGTTTATGTCCATATTATCATCTCTTATATATTCATCATATTTTCTCGACATCTTAACTACCTTCTTTCCATTTTTTTATTTCGTTTTTTATTTTTATTTTGTTTTTTATTTTTATTTCGTTTTTTTATTTTTATTTCGTTTTTTTATTTTTATTTTGTTTTGCCTTTTATTTTTTATTTCATTTTTTATTTGATAACTATTCTGTTTGTTCTTTTTATTTATTTTTTGTTTTTGTTCAGCTTATTTTACATTTTTAATTAAACTCATACTTGCAACTTTTTTGATAGTATCAATATTTTTGTGTAAACTTTTATTTTTGCTATACCTACATTTTTGTGTAAACTTTTATTTTTGCTATACCTACATAGTTTTTCAAAATATTGATAAAAAATTTACAAAAAAATATTTTGCACTATCGTTTTTTTTGTATAAATTAAAAAGGATGTGGTTAAATCGAAAAAACAAACGTTGATTTCGATTGCAACACATCCGATAAGAAGTTCTATTTTTTAAGTTCTTTAATTTTGGCAGCTTTACCTACTCTACCTCTTAAGTAGTTCAATCTAGCTCTTCTTACTTTACCTCTTCTTGTAACTTCAATTTTTTCGATTTTTGGAGAATGTACAGGGAAAGTTCTTTCAACACCTACACCGAAAGAAATTTTTCTAACAGTGAAAGTTTCTCTTACTCCTCCACCTTGTCTTTTTAAAACAAATCCTTCGAATACTTGAACTCTTTCTCTCTTACCTTCGATAATCTTAACGTGTACTCTTACTGTATCCCCAGGTCTAAAATTAGGGACATCACTTTTAAGTTGACCTTCTTCAATCATTTTAATTATTTGATCCATTTATTTTCCTCCATATTCTTAGACGTTCTTAACTACCTGACCAGTGTAAAAAGAGGAACGCCCGCTTTTTTCAACATTCTATATTATACTATAAAAAATTATTAAATACAAGCACAAAAATTTTACAAAATATTATTTTCTCTTTTTTTCAAAAGGTCATTTCTTCTTTCTTTTGTCAATTCAATTGATTTTTCTTTTCTCCACTCATTAATTTTTTTATGATTGCCTGAAATCAATACTTCTGGCACTTCCATACCTAAAAATTCTCTCGGTCTTGTATAGTGTGGATATTCAAGGAGATTATCATTGAATGTTTCATCTTGGAAAGACTCCTCTTGATTCAAAACTCCAGGAATGAGCCTTGCAATCGAATCTATAAGCACAAGTGCAGGAAGTTCTCCTCCAGTCAACACATAGTCACCTATAGATATCTCCTCTGTAACTATCAAATCTATTATCCTTTGATCGATTCCTTCATAATGTCCACAAAGAAAAATCAGATCCTCGCACTCTGAATATCCATACGCATATTTTTGCTCAAATTTTTTCCCTTTTGGACTCAAATAAATCACCTTAGGATCTTCTATCTTAAATTTATCTACAATATACTTATATGTTGCATATATCGGTTGAGGAGTCATAACCATACCTGCTCCACCGCCAAATGGATAATCGTCTACTTTTTTATGTTTGTTCTCAGAAAAATCTCTTATATTGTATGAATATACTTCTATAAGCCCTTTGTCAATTGCTCTTTTCATTATGCTGATATTCATATAGAAATCTATCAGTTCTGGAAAAAGCGTCATAATGTGAAATCTCATATTATCACCTAATCTAGCATACCTTTTATAGGTTCAATTATCATTTTATTATTTTCTAAATCAATCTCTGGAACAAATTTTGCTACTGCAGGTATAAGATATTCTTTTGTAATTTTATTTTTTGTACTTTTGGCGTCTTTACTCTTTGAAGTCGCATTGTCTTTCTTACTTTTCACTTTTTCATCTTTACTATTTAAATCTTCATCATTTTTTTTATTTCGTATTTTTTCATCTTTACTATTTAAATTTTCATCATTTTTTTTATTTTCTGTTTTACAATCCTTATTTTTTATATTTTTTTTCTCTTTGTTATTTTTATTGTCACCTGTAATAATATTTGTTATTTGACTATAAGATAAATCATTTTTTATCTCATTTATATCTTCAACATCTTTTATACTTTCAACAACATATACATCATTAGCAGAATATTGAAGTACGTCCTTCACTTTGCCAATATAATCACCATTTGAAGTATACACGTCCAAACCTATTAGATCAGCTATAAAATATTCTTCATCGTCAAGGCTAGCAGCATTTTCTCTGTCTACATATAAATATTTATTTCTAAGTCGTTCAGCCTCTTCAATTGAATTTATATTTTTAATCTTCATTATAACCATATTGCCTTTATATCTTACCTTTTCTACTTCAAAACTTTTATTTAAATCATTATCTAAACAAAAGTTTTGAAGTTCATCATATCTGTATATATCACTAGTAAGAGGGTAAATCTTGACCTCTCCCTTCAATCCAATAGTATTTACGATTTGACCTATTTTGAAATAAGATAATTTTTCGCTCATATAAACACCTTCTTTATAGTTGTATTCTTACTCTTGTTTTTATTTTGTTTTTTTGTTTTATTATTTTTTCATTTCCTCTTCTGTTATTTTTGTTTTGTTATTTTTTCATTTTTCTCTTCTGTTATTTTTGTTTTGTTATTTTTTCATTTTCTTCTTCTGTTATTTTTGTTTTGTTATTTTTTCATTTTCTTCTTCTGTTATTTTTGTTTTGTTATTTTCTTATTTTCTTCTTCTGTTATTTTTGTTTTATTATTTTTTCAGGTTCTTGTTCTGTTATTTTTCACTTTTAACATTAATTTTACAAAGTATCATAATTTTTATACAAAATTTTTGTCAAGACTTTAAAAAAGCAGAACTTTTATAATTAACACTAAAAAAGGATAACAAAACAAACATACACTCAA
>JAISUA010000037.1 GCA_031272305.1 Clostridioides sp. | reverse complement strand
TAGATAATGAAGAAATAGAAATGATGATTATAGATATTATAGATATGACTAATAAAGAAGATGTAAAGAAATGTTTAGAAAAATATTTTAACTAATTTATGATATAATTTAAATATGTAAAATTTGTTTACAAGTAATTATTTTATATGGGAGGAATATGAAAATGATTAAGAAATTAGAAGAAATGTTTCAAGCAATTGAAGGTTCAAAGAAAGGTGTACTTGCTGTAGCTGCAGCACATGATGAAGAAGTTCTTCAAGCTATAAAAGATGCATCAGAAATGGGAATTGTAGAACCTATTTTAGTTGGAAATAAAGAAAAAATAGAATCTATTTCAAAAGAAATTGGTTTTAATCTTGATTCAGTAAAAATTTTTGATGAAAGTGACATCAAAAAATGTGCAGAAATTGCAGTGAAATTGGTTTCTTCAAACGAAGCTGATTTTGTTATGAAAGGTCTTTTAGATACGTCTGTACTTCTTAAGGAAGTTTTGAACAAAGAATATGGACTTAGAACTTCTAATTTGTTGAGTCATGTTATGATATATGATGTTCCTGCATATCATAAATTATTGGTTCTAACTGATGGAGGTATGTGTATAGCTCCAGATTACAATCAAAAAGTACAAATAATACAAAATGCTATAAAAGCAACAAAAGCCCTAGGTGGTGAAGATGTAAAAGTCGCTTGCATATGTGCAAAAGAAAAAGTAAATGAAAAGATGCCTGCAACAGTAGATGCACAAATGCTTAGAGAGGCTTGTAAAGAAGGTGTTTTTGGAGAAGGTGTGATAGTAGAAGGACCAATAGCTTTCGACCTTGCAGTATCAAAACAATCAAGTGAAATCAAAGGATTTAAGAGTGAAATATCAGGAGATGTAGATATTATGCTAGTACCTACTATTGAAGTAGGAAACGGAATAGGAAAAGCATTGACATACTTTGCAAACTCAAAATCTGCTGGAATAATAATGGGAGCAGCAGCACCTATAGTACTTACATCGAGAGCAGATAGTCATCAAACAAAATTGTATTCAATTGCGTATGGTGCACTTGTAGCAAGTAGATAAAAATTATTATGAGAAGCGTATATGAAGAAAAACGAAGTTTTTCACGCTTCGAACCACGTAGGGAAGTTCGATAACGAAAATCAAAGATTTTCTATCTCACTTCTTTCAAGACTTATCTCATTAGATTTTATTTAAGTGATGATAAGTCTTATTATGAGAACAAGAGATTAATTTCTATAGGAGTGATTGAATGTACAAGATTTTAATTATTGAAGATAATCAAGTCATCAGAGAAGAGCTAAAATTTATGCTAGAAAAAAACGGATATAGTGTTGATACTACAGATGATTTTAGTGATGTTGCAAGTTTTGCAATCAAGTCAAATCCTCATCTAATTCTACTGGATTTAAACTTACCTGTGTACGATGGATATTATGTTTGTAGAGAAATCAGAAAAAAATCAACAGTACCTATTATAGTCGTTACAAGCAGAGATAGTGAGATCGATGAGCTGATGAGTTTGAATTTAGGAGCAGATTTCTTTGTCAAAAAACCTTATAATATTCAAATATTACTTGCAAAGATTTCGTCACTTCTAGCTAGAGTATATGATGTAAATAATACAAGGTTACTTAGTTATGGAGGAATTTCTCTTGATGTAGGCAAAAGTATTGCTTATTATGGTGACGAAAATATTGAACTTACAAAGAATGAACTTAGAATACTAGAAATTTTAATAGAGAATCAAGGCGAAATAGTACCTAGAGATGAGATTATGAACGCACTTTGGCAGTCGGATTTATTTATAGATGATAATACGTTAACAGTGAATATAACTCGTTTGAGAAAAAAATTATCTGAAATAGGATGTGAGGATATAATAAAAACAAGGAGAGGTCTTGGATATTCACTATTATAAACTTGAAAGTGAAACACTTCGAAGAGAATAGGAGGGTATAGCTCATGAAGTTTAGTAGATTTATTCGAGATAGAATTTTTCCTATTTCAATAATAATTTTCTTTGCACTTTTTAGTGCTGTTACGATTTCATTTATTCAGAAAAATTTTTATTTTTCTATATACATCACACTTATGATAGTAGTTATAGGATTGTGTTCGTTGTTACCTGAATATTTTTCGAAGAAAAAATACTATGATGAGTTGACAAATATATTAAAAGAGCTTGATAAAAAATATCTCTTGAGTGAAATCATTGAAAAAGCAGATTTTTTTGAAGGCGAAATTATGTATGATACATTAAGATCTTGTTCTAAGTCTATGAATGATGAGATTGCAAAATATCAAATTTCATCAGAAGAATATAGAGAGTATATTGAACTTTGGGTTCACGAGATAAAGACTCCTATAGCTGCTGCAAAATTAATTTGTGAAAATAAGAAAAATAGTATCAATACACATAAATATAAAACATATGAATACAAAACATATGAATACAAAACACATATTATTAATAATGAAAGTAAAAATAATAGTATCATTAATAATGAAAATAAAAATAACAGTAATAATAGCGAAAATATAAAAACTATAAATAAAAAAGAAGATACTAATGATGATTCACAAAATTATGTTTCATTTTTAAAAAAAGAAGATACTAATGATGATTCACAAAATTATACTTCATTTTTTAAAAAAGAAGATTATCAAAATATTTTAGAAGAGTTAAATAGAATAGACTTTTTTGTTGAACAAGCTCTTTTTTATGCTCGAAGCGACAGTATAGAAAAGGATTATTCTATCAAAAAAGTAACTCTTGAAGAAATTGTAAATGATGCAGTGAAAAAAAATGCACGACATTTGATTGCAAACAAAATAGGTATTCACAAAGATGGATTATTAGATATAGTGTTTACTGATAAAAAATGGCTAGAGTTTATTTTAAGACAACTTATAGATAATTCAGTTAAATATAAGTCTAAAAATCTCTATTTTACACATAAAAATAATGAAAATAGTATTTCGTTGTTTATTAGAGATGATGGAGTAGGAATTTTAGAAAAAGATTTGCACAGAGTGTTCGATAAAGGATTCACTGGAGAGAATGGTAGAATTTTTGGAAAATCGACAGGAATGGGACTTTATCTATGCAAAAAGTTATGTTTGAAATTGGGACTAAATGTGTGTATTTACTCAACATACAATGAAGGAACAACAATTGAAATAGTATTTCCAGTTAGTAATGTAAATTATGATTTGTAACATTTTTTGATTAAAAGTTTACTTAGAGAAAGGTTTGACAAGATAGAATTTTTTGTGTTATAGAGGATAATTTGTAACATTTTTTAGCTAAAAAAATATATATATAGTGAACAAATCTTTATTTAGGAGGAATTGTTTTCATGTATAATCATTTTAGTAATAGAGGTTGCAATAATTGTGGCACTAGTTGTTCAAACAACGCTTGCAGTCACAGACACAAAAATAGATGTAATAGTTGTCTAATATACAATAATTGTCAAACATCATGTGGATGTTCAGATGGATGTTCAGATGGATGTTCAAATCATATAGTAGAAGAAATAATGTGTGCTTTGAGAAGAAATCCAGCTCTTTTGAATGAGTTGGCATGTATAGTTGCTAAAAATCTAATTCATTTCTCATATGTAATAAAAGGAGCAACAGGACCAACAGGAGCAACAGGAGTATGTACTTGTCCAGTTGGAACAACATGTAGCGTATATTTAGCTAATTATGGATCAAATAATGTGACAGTACTTGACACACAAACAGATGATATAATAGCTACTATACCAGTTGGAACTAATCCAGTAGATGTGGTTGCAGTAGGTTCAAATTTAATTTATGTAACAAATTCAGGAACAAATAATATATCTGTAATAAATTCAAATACAAATACAATTGTATGTACTATATCAGTTGGTACTAAGCCATCTTCAATTTATTACGATTCTACAAAAAATGTAGTATACGTAGTAAATACAGACTCAAATAGTATATCTGTTGTTGATCCTTCTACAAACACTGTTATATGTACTATAGGAGTAGGAACTAGTCCATCAGAAATGGCTATTGACCCTACTAAAAATTTAGCATATGTTTCAGATTCAGGTTCTAATGAGATATCTGTTATAGACACATTAACGAATACAGTAATTGCGACATATCCTGTTAGTGGTATTCCATCATCAGTTGTTGTAAATCCAACTACAGGTTTAGATTATGTAGCAGATATGAATAATAATATGATATATGTAGTAGATACTAACACAGGTAATATGGTTACAACTATAGCTGTTGGAAGTGTTCCAGTAAAAGAAGTACTTGATGGTGATAGCAATTTGCTTTATGTTTCTAATTCTGTAGGAAATAGTGTTTCTGTAATAGACACAACAACAAATACAATTATTTGTACTATAGATGCAAATGGATATCCATTTGGACTTTTAGTAGATAAAAATGCAGACCGTTTGTATGTAGCAAACACAGGTTCAGATACTTTATCAATAGTAGACACAACAACAAATACAGTTATAAAAACTGTTGCTGTTGGAACACAACCAAGTGAAATGGATATAATATGCAATCAAAGTAGTAATACTCTTATAAATTTCCTTAGATTAAGAGGAATAATCAGATAGAATGATTTTTAGTAAATAGAATAGTTTTTAGTAAAAAGTAGGCTGTAAAATCAGCCTACTTTTTTTGTGTACTATATAGGTAAATACTAGATGTTGGAAAGTAAACTACAAACTTAAACATTGTAAAGTAATTTTTATGACACTATACACTTAAACATTGTAAAGCAATTTTTATGACGCTACAAACTTAAACATTGTAAAGTAATTTTTATGACACTATACACTTAAATATTACAGAGCCTAAAAAGAAACCTTACAAAAGTGTAAGGCATTCGTAATATTTTTCTATGGCACGATATTTTATATGATTTATAATATAGTTATAGATTGAATAGGAAATACATTAAATAAGCAAGATGTATGAATATGATATTTGTAAATGAAGAAAAATAGAAACAAGATCAAAAACATAAACAGAAATAAAAAACAAAACATAAACAGAAATAAAAAACAAAACACAAACAGAAATATAAAAACAAAGCAAAAAAGAATAAAAAAGATCAAATTCAGTTAGGAGGAGTTTGAATTGGAGGTTTTAAAAGTTGTCAATTTACAAAAATATTATGGCGTAAGAAACAATTTAACTAAAGTACTTTCAGGAGTTAATTTTTCAATTGAAAGAGGAGAGTTTGTAGGAATTATGGGAGCATCAGGAAGTGGAAAGACAACTTTGCTAAACTGTATTTCCACTATAGATTTTCCTACAGCTGGCTCTGTGTTTATAAATGAAAAAGATATAACTCAAATGGATCAAGAGGAGTTGTCAAAGTTTAGAAGAGAAGAGTTAGGATTTGTATTTCAAGATTTTAATCTCTTAGACACGTTGACAATTTATGAAAACATAGCACTTTCACTTGCTTTATTAAAAGAAAAGATAGATGTTATTGATGAAAAAGTAAAAGATATAGCAACTATTCTTGGAATAGATGATATATTGGACAAATATCCAATTCAAATATCAGGTGGACAGAAGCAGAGGGTTACATGTGCAAGAGCAATAGTAAACGATCCTTCGATAATTATGGCAGACGAACCTACTGGAGCGTTGGATTCAAAATCAGCTATAAACCTTTTGAGGTCATTTGAATATCTTGTTGAAAAAAGAAAGTCAACAATTTTTATGGTAACACACGATGCTTTTGCAGCAAGTTTTTGCCAAAAGATATTTTTTTTAAGAGATGGTAAGATTT
>JAISUA010000030.1 GCA_031272305.1 Clostridioides sp. | reverse complement strand
AACCTTATCTCATACTATTAATTTTTTCTGCTTTCGCAACATTCACGCTTAGGTTTGGTTATCCTTACGTTGTAGTTTAATAGCCTTTAAGACTTCCCAGCAATTCAGTTTCTTTATTGTATAGTTGTAAACTATCTCTACATACAAGTTTCCCTATATGCTAACTATGTTCCGATACTAACCCATCAAAGTAACGGGTATGCGTATCAGTTTTAATCAAATATTACTAAAATATCTTTTTCATTACAAATTTTTATAACTTCTTTGATATAATTTTTATCTAAAGAATTTACGCCACCTTCACCTTGGACTGATTCAAATACAACTGCACAAATTGTTTCATCTATTGACGATTTGAAATTTTCCAAATTATTAATTTCCACATATTTGTTTCCTTCAGGTAATGGATAGAAATAATTATGATATTTATCCATTCCTGTAGCCATTAGAGAAAACATTGTTCTTCCATGAAATGAATCCACAAGAGAAATAATAGTTCCTCTTCCTTCTCCATATTTATCAGAACTATATTTTCTAGCTAATTTAAAAGCTGTTTCATTTGCTTCTGAACCTGAATTGCAAAAATATACTTTTGACATATTGCTTAATTCTGTGAGTTTTTGTCCAAGTTCAAGCATAGGTTTATTAAAAAATAAATTTGATGAATGAATCAATTTGTCTAGTTGATTTTTCAGTGCTTTATTTAATTTTTTGTTGCTGTATCCTAAAGAAGATACACCATAGCCACTTGTAAAATCAATGTATCTGTTTCCTTCTAAATCAAATAGAATACTTCCTTCTCCATAATCTAATACAAACTCAGGCTGAGCATATGTGTTTAGAAAATTTTCGTTCCATATTTCTTTACAATTTTTATTTGTTACATCGTTCATAATATCATCTCCAATTCTTTTATTTTACTTTAAGACCACATATTTTTTATTTTCTAAGCATTAACTCTTTCTTTTTCCACTTTTTGTACTTTCTAAGCGTTAACTCTTTTTTTGACTTTTTGTATTTCCTAAGCATTGACTCTTTCTTTTTCGACTTTCTTATATTCAGGTTCATTTTCTTTGCATATAAGTGTACCTATTCCATCATCAGAGAACAGCTCCATAATTATTGAATGAGGTATTCTTCCATCCAAAATATGCACTCTGTTGACTCCGTTATTAAGTGCATCTACACAAGATTTTATTTTAGGAATCATTCCACCAGAAATAATACCTTTATCAAATAGTGTAGGAACCTCTACATCGTATATTTGCGATATTAGAGAATGCTCATCTTTTTGATTTTCAAGAACACCTGGAACATCTGTAAGAAGTATCAATTTATCTGCGTTTATGCTTTTTGCAATCTCTGTAGCAGCTACATCAGCGTTTATATTGAAAGACTCTCCTGATTCTCCAATACCTACAGAAGCTATAACAGAAATATAATCGTGTGCCAAGTTATCTTTTATTATATCTGAATTGATATTTTTAATAGTTCCAACATAGCCAAGTTTATAATTGTCGTAAGGAACACATTCAATTAAATTATTATCAATGCCACTTATGCCTATTGCTTTTCCTCCAAGTGTATTGATTTTCTTAACTAAGTCTTTATTTACTTTGCCAGTCAGAACCATTTGAACAATATTCATAGTTTCTTCATCTGTGTATCTAAGTCCATCTACAAATTTCACATCTAAATTGTATTTAGCAAGTACTTTGTTTATTTCATCTCCTCCACCATGTACAAGCACAATTTTTATTCCTACATAGCTCATAAGAAGTAAATCTTCAACAACTGATTCTTTGATACTCTCTTTTTTCATAGCACTTCCACCATATTTTATAACCATGACCTTATCTTTGTGTCGTGCAATATAAGGTAGTGCTTCAAGTAACGTTTTAGCTCTGTTTGCATTGATCATATTTAGCAACCCCTATTCTAAATTTTTTATTTTGTTAAATCAATCGCTTTAATATCTATTTGCTGTAATTAGATTTTACAGTTTTTGTTATGGCTTAATTAAGTTATTTACTTTAGCTTATATAATATCTATTATTAATAAATCAATTTCTATAATTTCCACTTATTCTTACATAGTCATATGTCAGATCACATCCCCATGCGTTTGCTGCAGAGCTTCCTATTTTCAAATTAATAATAATGCTTATCTCATCATTTTCTAAAATACTTTTAGCAAACTCTTCATCAAAGTCAACAGCATTTCCATTAGAACATACTTGTACATATCCTTTCATACTCTCAAAAATAATATCTATTTTACTTATATCTACATCTTCGCCAGAATATCCTATCGAACAGAGCACTCTTCCCCAATTTGCATCTGAACCAAACATAGCTGTTTTGACAAGTGTAGAAGATACTATTGTCTTAGCAATATTAAGAGCTTGTTCTTGTGTTTTTGCTCCATCTACATAACATTCCAAAAGTTTTGTAGCACCTTCTCCATCTTTAGCAACTAACTTCGCCATTTCGATACATATGAAATCAAGTGCACACTTGAATATTTGATAGTAAGGTGTATCTTTATCAATGGCGATGTTTTTAGCAAGACCATTAGCAAGAATAGCAACCATATCATTTGTGCTTGTATCTCCATCGACACTTATTCTATTGAAACTTTTTCTAACAGAATCTCGTAATGCTTCTTGAAGTAAATCGC
>JAISUA010000247.1 GCA_031272305.1 Clostridioides sp. | reverse complement strand
ACTGGTAGACCATATTTTTTACCAACATTGTAGTCATCTTCACCAAAAGCTGGTGCTGTATGAACTATACCTGTACCATCTTCTGTAGTTACATAATCTCCGCATACTACAAAGAATGCTTTCTTATCTGGTTCTACAAATGGCATAAGTTGTTCATATTCAGTATATTCAAGTTCTTTACCTTTTATAGTTTCAAGAACTTCATAATCTTCTTTAAGTACTTTATCTGCAAGTGCAGCAGCCAAATAATATACTTCACCTGATTTTTTAACTTTTAGATAATCTATATCAGGATTAACTGCAAGTGCAACATTTGAAGGAAGTGTCCAAGGTGTTGTTGTCCAAGCAAGGAAATATTCATCTTTTCCTTTTAATTTGAATTTAACAGTAACTGTGTTTGTTTTTACTTCTTTGTAACCTTGTGCAACTTCATGTGATGCAAGTCCAGTCCCACATCTTGGACAATAAGGAAGTATCTTATGACCTTCATAGATATAACCTTCTTTATTGAACTTATCAAGTATCCACCAAACAGATTCTATATAATCATTGTCCAAAGTTATATATGGATTGTCCAAATCAACTTCATATGCCATTCTTTCAGTCATCCTTCTCCATTGTTTTTCAAATTTGAAAACTGATTCACGACATTTTTGGTTAAATTCAGCGATTCCATATTCTTCGATTTGTTGTTTATTTGTAAGACCCAATTCTTTTTCTACTTGTATCTCAACAGGAAGACCATGAGTATCCCATCCTGCTTTTCTTTTTACTTGGTATCCTGACATTGTTTTGTATCTACAGATAGAATCTTTCAAAGTTCTAGCTAATACGTGATGTATTCCAGGATTTCCATTTGCTGTTGGAGGTCCTTCATAAAATACAAAACTAGGATCGTTTTCTCCTTTTTCAATTGTCTTTTCAAGCAAGTTTATTTCTTGCCAATAGTTAAATACTGATTGTTCTGCTTGATCTGTACTTCCATTAAATAACGGTTTGAATTTAGACATTTGTTTCACCCTTTCTAAAATTAATTATAGGATTTTTCCCATTAAAAAAACTCGCCTCTTATAAAAAATAAGGGACGAGTTGTGCTCGCGGTACCACCCAAATTCCAAATATCAATCAATAATATTTAATAACTTTTTATTTTGTAATAAAAAGTTTAGTAATTGAAATCAAGACTTTCTAAACTTAAAACTTAAAAATATTATTTGATATTTAGCTCTCTGATTCTTAACGAAGAAATCCGTCTAAGCTTAATCATATCATTTCATTATTAAAAGAAACAATACTTTCAGCCAGAAACTCCGGAGTGATTTTCAACTTTAACTAGTTTATTGGCTCTCACCTAATCCAAATTCTCTGTACAACATGAAAAAAAGTTTACTCTCTCCATCAACGTCTTTAATTATTTATGTGTATATTACGAAATTATATAATAAAAAATAACAAAAGTCAATAATTTTGTTATTTTTTATTATAATTTTTTTATGAATTGCAAGATTAAATTGTCAATTTGTCAAATTAAATTTTTCTTAAATTGTAAGATAAATTATCCACATGAAATTTTCTTAATACTATAGATTGCAGAATTAAATTTTTATCAATTTATTGATTATTTGTATCATCTGATATCTCAATATCAAACGAAGTATCTTTTTTACCTAGACTTTTCAAAAATCTAAGTTCAGCAAATTCATCTGTAAATTCTTTTGTTGCTTCTTCATTAGGATTTATTGCTTCCTTTTTATTAAAAAAATTAACACTATCTTTTATTCTATCTTCAATAAAATAATTACTTGAATCTTCTTCTTTGTATTCTGAATGACTTACAATATTTTTTATTTCATTTTCTTCAAAATCATCATCAAAATCCACTTCAAAATTTTCATTTTCATCACAATCATCAACTATTTCGTCTGAATCGTATCTCAAATCAGGATCAATTGTCATTGCCACTTCAAATTCACTATTTTCGTCTGTTTTTTCAAGATTAACAGCATCTTTTGTAGCAAAATTAATTTCTTCAAATTTATTTTCTTCAAATGCAGATCCAAACTCCAACTCATCATTTTCTCTTTCAAAGTCAGATGCTCCTTCAAGTTGAAAATCCTCTGCAAAATCAGTATCTTCTTTTTTGTAATACTCTTTATTAAAATTATATCTAGGAAACGCAGCCGCAAACTGGCTATCTGTATATGTATACATAGCTGTTCCCTCAAAAATATTGCCTATCTCTTCATCTACATCACCAAATATTTCATCGATATTCTTTATTTCATCATTTAGCAAAGATTTGAATTTACTTCTAAATATTTTAAATTCTTTTAGGATAGTATCTCTTTCTTTTCTAATATCAACTACTCTATCATTTGCCTGTTCAATAACATGTCTTGATTTCATATTTGCATCTTCAACAATTAGCTTAGCCTTTTGATTGGCAGAGACACAAATATCCTCTGCTGTTCTTTGTGCTGTGACAAGAGTAGATTTAAGAGTCTCTTCTATATTTTCATATTTACTTATTTGATTTTGCATAAGTTCTATCTTTTCTTTTAGAACAGAATTTTCTTTTAATAATCCTTCATAATTAATTTTTATTACATCTAAAAATTCATCAACTTCTACTTTCTTGAATCCAAAAAGACTTGTTTTGAACTCTTTTTCCTCAATTTCTATTGGAGTTAACAAATTAAATCCCTCCCAAATTTATATTGTATAATCCTTTTAATTTTTCATTTGTATTAGTAAATTCAACACTTACTAAATTATTCCTATTGTTTTAGCTAAATTAAAACTTATCCTTAATTATTCAGATAAAAATCAATAAACCTTTGTCTAAGCAAAAATCTTATATTTTTAAATAAAGACGATAAACTTTATCTGAACATAAGCACAAATAATAATTTTTGAATTAGTTCTAATAAAATCATTGCAACTAAAGGCGAAAAATCAACTGGATAATTCACATATCTAGAAAGCAAATTTCTTATTGGACCTTGAATCGGTTCTGTAATCATTTGTAAAAATCTATAAACACTACTATACCTCATACTAGGTATCCAAGATAAAATACACTCGATAATAATTACCCATATTAAAATATCCAATAACCTATAAATTGCATACAAAATAACACCCATTTTTTCACCCCTCTAAAAAATCAACTTATCTAGTTTGCCATGGAAAGAATGTTTTGCTTTCTAATTCTTTTTTTATGTTTGCATCTACTTCGACATTGTTAGGAGCTAATATAAATATAGACTTAGCAACTTTTTGTATGCTTCCTTCTAAAATATAAATAGCACCATTCATAAAATTAAATACTTCTTTTCTTGTTTCAACATTATTAATAGAATCCAAATTAACTATTACAGAACGTTTTTGTTTCAAATTATCTGCTATAAGTGCAGCATCATCATATGTTTTCGGTTCTATTATCACAACCTTCATTTGAGGAGCTGTGTGTAAATTAACAATTTTGCTAGACGTTCTAGAAGTAGGAACACTATAATCATATGTATCATCTTCTGTTATAGCATTGTACTCTTCTATATCATCATATTCTTCATCACTTATCCAATCTTTAAATTTTTTTATTATACCGTCACCCATCGTACATTCCTCCTGAATAATTTATATTGTATTTTTAATAATTATTTCTTTTTCCAAAGATTGCTGTTCCTACTCTAACCAATGTCGAACCTTCTTCAATCGCAATTTCAAAATCGTTACTCATTCCTATAGATAAAATATCCATACTCACATTTTTTAGGTTTAAGTTATCAATTTTTGTTGCTATATCCTTTACCCCTTTGAAAACTTTTCTTATTCCTTCCTCGTCATCTGTAAAAGGAGCCATACTCATAAGCCCTTTGACTCTTATTGAATCATATTCTTCAGAAATTTTTCTAATAAAACTTTCTATATCCTCTACAAATACACCATGTTTTGTTTCTTCTCTAGAAATATTCACTTGAACTAAACAATCAATCGTTTTGTCTACTTTCTTTGCTTGATGCTGAATCTCTTCACAAAGAGAAATCCTATCTAGTGAATGTATCAAATAAACTTTATCTATAATATATTTAACTTTGTTTGTCTGCAATGTACCTATAAGATGCCAATTTATTTTTTCTGCTAACTCGCCAAACTCTTCATACTTTCTTGTAAGCTCTTGAGGCTTATTTTCTCCAAAATCACGGATTCCATATTCAAAAGCCTCTAACATCTTATCGTTATCAACTGTTTTTGTAACAGCCAAAAGTTTGACTTCATCTTTATTTCTTCCAGAATTGACGCATACATTTTCAATTTGAGATTCTACATCTTGCAAATTTCTCTTAACTTCACTCATAAAAACTACCACCTAACTAGTACAAATATTATTTTAACAAGACTTATACTTATTATTAATTTAAATAAACTTCAAATAAGCAAGTCTTGTTGTTTTAAATTTATTACTTACTACCATTCTACCAAACAACTATGTATAAATTCAATAAATTTTTATATTTGTGTTAATAAAATTAGGTTTTAATATTATTCTATCAAAATTTTTTACATTTTTGTTTACTGAAATATCATTGCTACTACTTTCTGCAACCTTATCCACATAAGCGTAACCTTCTTTTGTATCTAATATTTTGCCTATTTGTACAAAATTCGTATGTTTTGATTCTTCATTTAAAACATATACTCCTTTCATTTTGTCTTTAACAACAATAGATTTTTCCGGAATTTTATAAGTATATGTTTTACTGTATATTATATCAAATTCTTGTTCATTAGTACTTGCTTTGACCATATTTTTTTGATTAATTTTAAATTTTATAAGGTTTTGATTTTTATTATAATATATTTTATATACATATGCGGAAAAAATTTTATTATCTTTTTTTATATTGACACTTTTTTTCTTCTCAAATAAATTTATTTCTTCATCTGTCAGATATGTTTCTAGTAAATCACTGTTTGAATTTAGATCACTTCTCACTTTAGCATTTACCTTTATTGCTATATCATGTTTTTCTTCGGACACTACATATAACTTCACAAAATTGCCCATAATTAAAGTACTTGCATAGAAAAAAATACATACTAAAAATCCTAATAAAAAAATCTTTGATTTATTAAGTTTAATTTTTCTTTTGTTCAAAAATTTCACCTCACAAATTTAAACGATATTAATACGAATTTCAATACATTTTTTACAACTCTTTATCAATTTTTATTTATCAACTTTTATAGCTTTTATCAACTTTTATTTATCACTTTTATAGCTTTTATCAATTAAGTATATCATCTAATATAAATATTTAGATAAAAAAGAAAAAGAATTGTATAAAAGAACTTAATTTACGTAATTCTTTTTATATAATTCTTTTTTATTTTTTTTTATCCTTTTTTAATATAATAATTTTTATTATGAGAAGTTCATTACAATTGAAAGCGAATCTTTCAGAACTTCGAACCAAGTATGAAAGTTCGCTAACGAAAATCATAGATTTTCTAGCTCACTTTTTTCAAGACTTATTACCTTGATTTTATTTCAACTTCTTATAAATCTTATACTCTATTTTTTATATTCTTGCAAGAATTTTTTATATCCTTCGTTTCTTAGTTTGCAAGCTGGACATTTCCCACAACCTTCACCTTTTATTCCATTGTAACAAGTGATTGTCTTTTCTCTTATGACATCTAATACTCCTAGTTCATCTGCTAAATTCCAAACTTGTGATTTATCTAGCCACATAAGAGGTGTTTTTATGGAGAATGGATAATCCATAGCTAACGTAAGTGACACTTCCATTGATTTGATAAACTCATATCTACAATCAGGATAGCCACTAAAATCTGTTTGAGATACACCTGTTATGATTGTATGTGCACCTTTTTGTTTTGCAAAAATAGCTGCTACATTTAAGAATAACATATTTCTTCCATCTACAAATGAATTTGGAAGTCCTTCTTTTGGTTTTTCGGAATCTACATCTATATCAATTCTCGTAAGAGAATTTTCTGTCAAAGTATTCAATATTGGCAACTCTATAATATGGTGCTCAATATTATTTTCCAAACAAATATTTTTTGCACATTCTATTTCTTTGATGTGCTTTTGACCGTAGTCAAATGATATTCCTATTACTTTTTTATATTTCTTTATTGCCCAAAACAAACAAGTTGTACTGTCTTGACCACCACTTAAAACAACAACTGCTGTTCCTAGCGGATCTTTTATTGTCATTTCCATAATTTTTCTCCTTCTTTTTCCTATTAATGCTTGATGAGTTGAATCTCTTTCTTCAAGTCCTATTTTTTTAAATTGAAACTTTTCGCTAAAAATTGAACAATCGAATATAAACGTATGATGCAATAAGTGATTGAAAATTTATTTTCTCTTTGTTTTAGTCTAATTTTAGTAAACTTCTAATCCATATTCATCATTAATTAATTCTTTGATTTCTTCTGAACTTAAATATTCAAATTTATTAGAAACATAATCAATTAAAATGTGTATATTAATTTTTTCTTTTCCCTTCTTTAGCAAGCGTTCACCTTTGAATTTCGAAACCGAAAATTTACCACTATAAGAAAGTATTGAACTGTAAAAACAATTATCAAAACATAGTTTATCAAGCTCGTGTTTAAATCCTTTTTTTCTAACATATTCTATAGTAAATATTTCATCTCCAACAAAATCATACAGTTTCTCAACATAATCGTTAATGGTTAATTTATTTATTCTTTTTTCTTTCAACTTGCTAATATTTATAAATTTCTTTGGAGATATTTCTAACATATATAAATTTTCTTTCAAATTTTGTAACGCCCTGTAAAATGCTTGATTTGAAACAATTATATCGTCCAATTGATTCAAATCAACTTCTTCTCTTTCTAGTATCTTACTTTTAAAAAATTTCTCTGCACTAGAATATTTATCAGAATAAATTATATAATGATTTGTTCTAAATCCTAATTTCTTCAGATCATAAGATAAGATTCTTTTTATATTTGATTCACAAAATAATCGTTGTATTATCTCTGAAACTTCTTTAATAGTATAAATGTCTTTGCTTAAATTAGCTTTTAATATTTCTATTTGAGAAGAAGTCATCTCACTATGTTCTGCATCTAAAATACCATCATTATAATATTTTTCAACACATCCTAGATAATTAGCTTGAACTGTTTCTGCTCTAACACCATATCTTTCTTCGTACTCTTTAGTAAAGTTGAATATTTCTATTGGTGCCAACTCTTTTAAAAGTTCTATAACTTGATTTTCTCTGTTAGATACTCCTATTTCTATATTAGGCATTCTATGAAATTTTATATCATATTTATCATTTTCTTTTATTACTTTCTTCATCAAATTATGTAACTCATATTCATCCCTTATATCCCATTTGTACATAATATTTTCGTAATCCCTAAATAATTTCAAGGTAGAAAGCTCTGTATCTTTTATTTGTGATAAATTTAAAGAATCATATATCTTTTTTGCACTAATTTTTGTACAATCATAGTATCTTAATTTTTTACCTAATTTCCACAATATCTTATCACTATTTGACAAACTTGTCTCAAAGTATTTTTTATTAAAAGACAGATCTTTTCTTCCTTCCAAATGAAGATCTTTCAAAAAGCCTTGATATTTCTTCCAGAGTTCATCTATTCCTATTTCATACTCACAGTATGTTTTCAAAATATAATTTAATATTTCATTTTTATCTTTTTTAAGTCTATTTTTCCCAATAATTAAATAATCTTTCAAAATAATTTCTTTTGCTCTTTCTCTTATCTCTAAATCAATATTTTTATCTTTTATAAATTGATCTATACTTATATTTCCTTTTTTAAATCTGCTTTGTAAATATCTATATGTTCTTTTTGGTTCATTGAAAGCGTATGAAAACTCCTCAATTGACAAATTATATTTCGAAAAAATATTTTTATAGTTATCTTCTTTAAGTTTAGGCATTTTCTTGATAGCCTTTATTTCTAATTGTCGAATTCTCTCTCTTGTAATATTTAATATCACACTTAAATTTCCAAGAGTAAATCCATCAAATCTATTTATAAGAACAATTCTTTCTCTTTCACTTTCTATACTATTCAAATATTCAGGCAAACTCAA
>JAISUA010000219.1 GCA_031272305.1 Clostridioides sp. | reverse complement strand
TCTTTTTCCAAATCAAACATATGTTTGAACGCATCACGAAGAACCTCTTTGATAGTGATACCTTTCTTAAGTTCAGAATGTTGATCTAAATATCCTACAGTTGCTCTTGATGACCATTTGATTGTGCCTGCATCTGGCATCAACTTATTTGTTATTATATTTAAAAAACTTGATTTTCCTTCTCCATTTGCTCCTACAAGAGCAATATGCTCTCCTTTTTTTAATCTAAATGATACATTTTCTAAAATAGTCCTAGCTCCAAAACCATGACTGACATTTTCTACAACTAACATCTATATTCTCCTTTGCATTTTCTTTTATATCAACATAATTTGTATTTATCTAACAAATTATTTTATCATATCTATGATTCTTGAGAAAGGGTATTTATGAATTTTATAAAAAAGAAAAAAATAAATCAACTAAACAAAATAGTCGATTTATTTTAATTAAAAAAGTTTTTCAAACTGTAAAGAACAAAATTCAATATAAATAAAATTTTTTAACTGCGGATAATCAATTTCAATATAAATAAAATTTTTTAACTGCGGATAATCAATTTCAATATAAATAAATTTTTTAACTACGAATAATCAATTTCAATATAAATAAATTTTTTAACTGCGAATAATCAATTTCAATATAAATAAATTTTTTAACTGCAAACAACATAATTCAATATTATGTTTATTCTTCAAATGCTTCATCTATTGCATCTGCTACTGCATTCATCATTTTTTCTTGATATGATTTATCAGACATCATTAAATCTTCATTATAATTACTCATAAATCCCATCTCAATCAAAACTGTAGGTACAGTTGACCAATTGAAACCTGTCAAATCATTTCTCTCAAATATTCCATTTATTTTTATATTTTCGTTTTGAAAATTTTTCTTAATAATTTGAGCTACTTTATAGCTTTCTTCATAGATTGCAGATGTATATTGTCCATCTTTGGCTGGAACAAGTACCGAAGAACCTGTCACTGAAGGATTGTCTAATCCATCTGCATGTATTCTCACAACTAGATCAGCCTTAGCTTCATTTGCCATAATAGCTCTCTGAGAATTGCTTATATTTACCTCGTGAGTTTCTCTAGTCATCATCACTTCGTATTTCTTTTCCTCTAAAATTTTTTTCAAAACTTGTGATGCTTCTAGATTCAAGACATATTCAGGCTTTTTGGTTGCAATACCTGTTGTTCCTGATGATACTTTTGCTTTTTTTTGTGAAGAATTCGGAGCTACTTGTTCCAAGCTAGAATCTCCTCTTTCTTGGTGACCTGGGTCAATACATATCAAACAATTTTCTTTTTTTTGCGTTAATTTTTTTATTGAATCTGTTTTTAGTACATCAGAATCTTCTTGCAATGCACTATCTCGTTTTGATGTATTAGAATCCTCTTGTAATGAATTAACTTGTTTCGATGTATTATAATCTTCTTGTAGTGTGTACTGTGAAGCAAAATTTGTTTTTTGAATATAACTAAAACAAAAAACTGCTGTTGATAAAATAACTGCTGAAACAAACAAGAAAATTATATCTGCTTTTATAAATTTATTGTTTTTTATATAAAACACCCTCTTTATTTATATATTTTCTTTACATAAAATTTCTAACAAGAATCATATTTAAAAACTAAATTTTCGGTAGTGTAAATTTTTTATCAATATTTCAAAAAACTATGTGTATATAACAAAACTAAAAGTTTACACAAAAATATTGACGCTGTATAATTTTGTTTTATCTTTAATAATTATTCTAACTAATTTCCAGTATTTTATCTATATATTTTCTTGTTATAACTTGAAATCTATAACAATTTTTTTAATACATTTTTATCCTTTGCGTTCGTTCAAGTGTTTGATTTTTTACTTTATGAAATCTGCTGTTTTTATGTGTATATTTTCTAAGGATTAAAATATTGATGTTGCACAAGATATTACTGAGCAAAAGAATTGAAAGCGAAAAATCTTTCTGCAAAAATCTTTTGTTCAAACTTTGAAAGCAAAAAATTTTATCCTCTCTTTAAACTAAAACTTTTTGCTTTTAAAAAACATGACTTAATTTTCGTTGAAAAATGAAAATTTATGTTCATTATCAACATTATAGTACGTTTAAAATTTTATAGAAAGAAGGTGCATTTATGTTAAATTGTTTTAAACATAGTTTAAAATATTATTTAACTAAATTAACTAGCTTTCTGATTTTTACATCTTTCCTTTTAGTATATTTTTTCTCATACAATAATATTTATGCAGAAAATCCTCAAAAAGATGGACAAAGTTTGCTTGTTCCTATGGGGAATGTTTTGCAAATAGATGCAGAATTAAAAAATATTATTGTAGGAAAAGAAGCTATTGGAATTTCTCTTAAAGAAGGTGACGTCGTCACTCAAATTGATGGTAAATCAATCGATGGTTATGATGATTTTAAAAATACTTTGGATGAAAAATCCGATTCTCAAAAAGTCAAAATAACTTTTAAAAGAAATGGACAAGAACTTTACATCAATTGCAAGAAAGAAAATTTAACTCAAGTCGTCTTCAATAATTTTATTTCTGGATTCGCAACACTAACATGTATAAATCCAGAAACAAATGAATTTGCTGCTGTTGCACATCCAATTAGTGTGTGTAATTCAATGAAAATTCCCATAAAAAACGGAGAAATTTCTAATACTGAGGAAGTTTTAATTGAGAAATCATTTAGAGGAAATGTTGGATCACTTAGTGCTCAAAAATCAGAAGTAATAGGAAGTTTTGGAACAAATACTGATTTTGGTATTAGAGGGACAATATCAAACTTAGATATTTCCCAATTTACACCTTATAAAGTTGCTTCTTATGACGAAATCAAAAAAGGACCTGCTCAAATAATCTTGCAAACAGGAAGCAATGGAACTCAAAAATACGATATCGAAATAGTAAGTATTGATAACCAAACGAAACCTAAAGCAAAAAGTTTCAAAATAAAAATAACCGACGAGAAGTTGCTTAAACTTACTGGTGGTATTGTTCAAGGAATGAGTGGTACTCCAATCATTCAGAATGATAAAATAATAGGAGCAATATCACACGCAGTAGAAAATGACCCTTCTCTTGGATATGGATTGTTTATACAATGGATGTTTTAGTTTTGATAATATCCAAATTTCATGATTAATAATTCGTTAGTTTATATTAATATTCAAAATCAGATTGCATAAACTAAAATATTTTTTCATTGCTATTTTGAGCTAAAAGTGAATTTTAAATTTATATACTGCCATAATTATCTATTTGTATGATTTATTTAAAAATATTGAATCTGAATTATAATAAGACATGAATTATGACAGTATTATTTTTTTTATCATATTAATTTTATACATAATATTATTCTTTTTTCAAACAATATTATTTTTTTCTAATTTTTATTTTCTAGTTTTTATTTTTTATTTTAGCTTTTAATTTTCTTTTTTATTCTATATTTTCTGTATTAAAACTTGGCAAATTTTCTAAATTATTGTCGTTTGAATTTATATAATAATTTGGAACATCTCCTACTAAAACAGTTTCTGTTATAGGAATCTTTGTTTTCACTTCTTGATCGCTACTTATGAGAGGAATTATAACTTTCACTTTAGTATTTGCCTCTAAATAAATAGTATGTCTAGTTTGATTTATTCCTGAAGCTACAAAATCAGTTTGAAATGTAACAAAAGTTGTTCCTATAGGTTGGATTTTTAATTTTAATTTTGGACCATACTTAGCTAGAATAGGACTTCCTAACACAGTTCCTATTGGAATATCCTCTGTTTTTGCGTTTTCTTTTGTAAGATTTTTTTGTATCTCTAATGCCACATCAGCTGCTATTTGATTCATCGACATTGTATTTGCTTGAATCATTGTTATTTTACCCTGATTATCCAACTTTATATTCATAAGATCTTCATAATTTATTTTTCCTTTGACAAGTGAAGATACTGCTTCATTGATAGCTTGATCTCCCATTTCCAAAGCCTTTGCATCAGCTAAAACTTTTATCATCGGTCTAATCCTAGTATCTACATATACAAACATAACCATAATATTGACTATAATGAAAATACTAACAAAAAATAAAAGTAGTTTTTTCAATTTCTTTTTTTCTAAAACAGCATTCTTTTTGTATGAAGTAATATTATTTTTGTTCACATAATAATATTTTTTATTCCAATTTAAATTCTTTTTGCTTAAAGATAAATTTTTTTTAATCAAAGAAGTGTTGTTTCTAGATAATTTTTTTTGTGGAAATTTTTTTTTGACAAAAATTTCAATCTTAGCATTGCTTAAAACTCTATTTCTTTTTAATTTATTCAAATTTTTTCTATACATTATATCACCTCCAATTTATTTTTGGATTTTTAAAATTTATAATTATAATATTTGTCTTTTAATGGTATTATTTTTATTTTTGTGTTAATATAATTGTAGATTTATTTAATAAAAAGACTTGTTTTTATGTTTATAAATCTTTATATTAGCTTATGCTTTATAGTATGATATAATAACTCTTAGGATAAGGAGGTTTTTATGAAAAACGACAATAATGATGATAATAAAATAAGAAGAAAAAGAGTCAGTTCAAATAGAATGAGTTCGACACCTATTGATAGAAAAAAGCACTCAGATGACAATAAAAAATTATCTAAGTCTAAAAAATCAAAAGTTGAATCTCATAAAAAATCAACTAAGTATAAAAAACTTAAAATTTTTGGAATGGCTTTCTTGATTTGTTGTGTGATAGGAATAGCAACTGCTGCAGGGATTGTTTTTGCAGCTCTTCGAGATGTTAAACCTATAAGCGAAGCATCTTTGAGCAAATACATTTATCAAACTACAACTATTAAATATCTAAACGGAGAAAAACTTTCAACTGCACCAACTGTTACAAAGAGAACTCCAGTTGAATTAGATCAAATGTCAAAATATCTTAAAGATGCAGTTGTTTCCATAGAAGATGAACGTTTCTACGAACATAAAGGAGTTGATTTTACTGGTATTGCAAGATCTGTAGTAAAATATGCTACTGGAACAAAGCAAGGTGCTAGTACAATACCTATGCAAGTATCTAAACTTCTTCTAACATCTTCTGAACAAACTATCACGCGTAAAATCAAAGATATGTACTATGCTACAGAGATGTCAAAAACTTTAAGCAAAGATAAAATATTAGAAATGTATCTTAATATTTTTTCAGTAGGTCAAGGTTTCTCTGGTGCTGAATCTGGAGCAAGAGGTTATTTTGATAAATCTGCATCTGATCTTACACTTGCAGAATCTGCACTACTTGCAGGGTCAACAAAAAATCCAAATAAATATGCAGCTTACAAAACTGCTAAAATAGATGGTAGCGAGACTAAAGAAGATTTCGAAAATAAATTGTTACTATTTACAAATTCTCCAAATGATAGCCTTGATGAACCTACTGAAGTGGATTTCAATATGATTGAAAAACTTCTTTCTTGGGATCTTATCACTAATGACGAATATAAGCAACTTAAAGATGCAACACTTGTTGTAAGAAAAGCTGTAGCAAATCCTACTGCACTTGAAAGACAAAAAGTTGTTCTTAAGAAAATGCTTGATCTTAAAAAGATCACTCAATCAGAATACGAAAGTGCTTTGGCTGAAAAAATAACAATAAAAATACCTAAGAAAGATGACTCTGTAGCTTCTTCTGTAGAAGATTATATAGCTTCAGAAGTTATCAATGCTCTTATTGCACAAGGAAATACTGAAAGTGAAGCTAAAAACTTATTCTATAATGGTGGTTTGACTATAAACACTACTATAGATCCTAAGATACAACAAATTATGGAAGAAGAATACGCTAAGACTAGCAACTTCCCTGGTACTCATACAATTGCAGACACTGATGCTATTCAACCACAGTCAGGTATGGTTATAATGGATTATAAAACAGGTGAGATTCGTGGTATGATCGGAGGAAGAAATATAAAAAATAAACTTGCTTTCAATAGAGCGACAAATCCTCATCAACCTGGTTCAACCATAAAACCTCTTTCTATATATACACCTGCAATTGATACGTTGCAAATAACTCAATCAACTGCGGTAAGTGATGAAAGAAATCCTTCGGATTACAAATTTGCATCAAATCAAAAATGGAATCCTAAGAGTACAACAAAAATGCTTGGTTCTATGAGTGTTCGCTATGCACTTGAGCAATCATCGAATACTATAGCTGTTAAGGTATCAGAAATGCTTGGAGATACTGAAGGTGAATGTTTAGATATAATGATTGATTATCTAAAGAATTTTGGTATAACATCGCTTTATGCAAGTGATCTGGATACTGGTAAGGATAAAAATTTCGCTGCACTTACACTTGGTGGTATGTACAGAGGTATTTCTCCTTTAGAGATGACTGCAGCTTACGGAACATTAGCAAATGGTGGTGTATACACAGAACCTATAGTGTTTACTACTATTACAAGTTATGATGGTCAACTTCTTGTAAACAACACGCCTCAAACACTTAAAGTTGTGGCTCCTGAAGTTGCATATGTTATGACAGATATGTTATCTGGTGTTGTTTCAGAAGGTCTTGGTGGAAAAGCTAGTATATCAAGTGGTATGCCTGTTGCAGGTAAAACAGGAACAACA
>JAISUA010000228.1 GCA_031272305.1 Clostridioides sp. | reverse complement strand
ATATGTAACATCTCCAAAACTTTTGTACTTAGGTTTTTTGTTTCTACTTTCAAGCATAATCATAATCACACCATATATAATAAGTGCAAGTGCGACTACTGTTGAATTAAAAAACATTTCGTCTATCTTATCTTCAAACAACACTCCTATAACACCAGAAGGTACAACTGCTATGAGAACCTTTATCCAAAGATCAATAGTTTCTCTTCTTTGTACTTTATTCTTTGAACTATCAAATGGATTTAATTTTCTAAAGAAAATCATCAGCACTGCTAATATTGATCCAAATTGTATCACAACAAGAAAAGTATTGATAAATTTCTCAGAAAAATTCATCTTAATAAATTCATTTACTAATATCATATGTCCTGTACTACTTACAGGCAACCATTCTGTTATACCTTGAACAACTCCAAGCACAACAGCTTTCAAAATCTCAATAAAACTGTTCATCCTCTTCCTCCAAATATTGTTACAAAATAAAAACTTGCACTTCTCATAATAACATATCTATCGTTTAATCTCAAGTTTATATGTTATTATTCCAGAAGTTTTGAGGTTCATAGCTTTCTTTTATTGGCAATATTTTGTATCCATTTGATTTTAAGACTGATATTATATCGTCCAATGCTTTTACGCTTTGTTTCTTTTCATGGATAAGTACTATCAATTTTTTCTTATCTGATCCAGCCACTTTTACACTACTCACTATTTGAGTTGTATTTGATTTCCAATCTTCTGTATCCACATTCCAATCCCAAATAGCATAATTATTTTGTACCAAAGAATTATAAATTGATTCTGACATATAAGGTTTACTTCCATAAGGTATTCTTATAAGTCTTGTTTTATAACCACAGATTTCTTTTAAAATATCATTGCAAGTATCAAATTCTTCAAGTGTACTTTTTTCAGTTTTATAAAGACTTTTCACTTCGTGAGTCATACTGTGCAAACCTAGACTATTCCCTGAATCACTTATTTTTTTGACTTCATCTTTGTATGTTTTCATATTAGGACCTATCATAAAGAAGGTAGCCTTTACGTTATTTTTGTCTAGTATATCTAACAACTGCGAAGTGTACTGACTTGGACCATCATCAATAGTTATGTATGCTATTTTGTCGTAGACTTCTAGTGGATCAGATATTTTTCTTGTACTAATTTTTGATACTATGCTAAATAACTTATCCCTTTTTAAACTTTCTGTTTCCTCAAGTCTACTTATTTGTATTTTAGTAAAATTCATTGCTTCTTTTAGATTTCTACCTTCTCCAAATTTAAAAACAAGCAAAAAAGAAATCATAAGCACTGCTAGAATTGATATTGACCATTTTGTATGTTTAAAGCTATTGTTTTTAAAACGTCGGTTGGCGTTTTTTAAACGATTATTTGCATTATTTAATATGCTTTTATATTTCGAATTATATTTTTTTATCTCCATTATACTACTTATCTTATGTTTTGAATTTCGTTTTTTGAAATCAGTTCTACTTTTCCACTTATTCTTTGAATTTATTCCATTGGTCGCTTTGTTTTTTAAACCCTGTTTCTTAAAATTCATTCTTCTACTCCCCATTTCGAAGCAATTCATCTTGGAACAGAAGTACCAAGTATTCTTGCCTATTTAATAAAATATATTTTTCTATTAATACTATTCTATTTATTTAAAACATCTAATATGAAAAAAATTATATAAAAAATAAATATTTTTCACTTATATTATAAATGTTTATTCACAATTTTATACAATATAAATTAAAAATTGCTTTTTTTAATGATTTAGAAAAAGACAGCCTCAAAAATTACTAAAGCTGCCTCAATTTATTTTCATAATATATTCGATTTTATTTTTAAAATGAATGAAATTTAATACAATTAAATTACTGAATTTTAAGCAATTCATCTCACGACTAAAGTCGTAAGTGTTCTTGCTTATTTAATAAAATTTTATTTTTAAAATATAGATATATTCTCTATCTGTGCAAATTTTTCTTCAAGTTCCTCTTGTTTAAGGTATTCAAGTTCATGTAATATTTCCATAAGGTGATAGTTAAACACAGGACTTTTTTCTTCATTGATTTCCCAATTTAATTTTTCTATTCCAAAAAAATCTATTAAATAATCATAAGTATCTTTTTTTAAATATAAATTTCCTCTCAACAAATGAATCGATTGCATATGAAAATAAATTTCTCTGCACACTTCTATAGTCTGTTCAAGAATCTTTACATCTGGATTGTTGAAACTATAGTTGACTTCATCTATATATTTAGAATACACAGAATCAAGTTTTTTTATGTGTTCTTGAAGTTCTTTTAAATTGATTTCTTTACGATCTATCACTGCTTCTTGAAGATATTTATAAGTAATTTTTTCTATTCGTTCAAATTTATCAATTGTACTTGCAAGATAATCTGGTCTAGCAATAAAATAATTTACACATACTCCAACCACTACACCTATCACAGTATCTATCACTCTATTGACAGAATACATAAAAGGATTTTTTCCAGAAACACCTAGCAGAATAGCTAAAAACGTCACTGCTCCTACTACAGGAGAATTTAATTTCAATAAATTTGACATATATATTACTATGATTACTCCTATTCCTGACAAAATTGCATCTCCAGGTTTTATAAGTGACAAAAAATATCCTATGACTCCTCCTAAAATAGTAGAATACACTCTATGACTTCCCCTTTTTAGAGAATTTTTCACTGTATCCTGTATAGAAATAATACAAGCAACACAACTAAGAGGAGATGATTGTCTAATGCTTTCTCCTAATAAAACACAGATAGTTACTGCAATCGCTGTCTTTATAGTTCTCATTCCTATTTTTATCTTAGGCAATTTCATATTTTTGGTAAAAAACTTATTTTCTTTACTATAAACATTTTTTTGAACATTTTTTTGTTTTTTAATATAATACCCCTCCTTCCAACCCATCTCTTAACCTACAACAACTAAATATATTTTTACACTAACCTATCACTAAAGTAACAGATGCGTATTAATTTTAATCAAAATCCATAAAATACACTTTTTGCAACAACACTTTCACAAAGTTATCTTTGATAAAATGTAGAAATTGTTGAAAGTGTTGTTTCAAAAGTGAAATAGAAAATCTTTTTTTCTTAGCTTAGTTTTTAAAAAATCTTTTTTTTCTTCGCTTAGTTTTTGAAAAATCTTTTTTTCCTTTGCTTAGTTTTTGAAAAATCTTTTTATTCTTCGCTTAGTTTTTGAAGTTCGTCCACTAGCTTTTCGAATACTTTCATAGCTTCGATTATTGATTCTTTTTTCTCCATATCTATTCCAGCATCTCTAAGTTGATTAAGTGGATAGTCTGCTCCTCCACTCTTCAAGAAGTTCAAATATTTATCTATAGATTGTTTATCATTTGATAAAATCTTATTGCTTAAATATGAAGCAGCAGAAAATCCTGTTGCATATTTATATACATAGAAATTAGAATAGAAATGAGGTATTCTTGCCCATTCAAATCCAATTAAATCATCTACAACTGTTGAAGTTCCATAATATTTTTTGTTCAAATCATAATATATACTTGTGAAATCATCGGCAGTAATAGGCTGACCTGCTTCTACTCTTGAATGCACGATTTTTTCAAATTCAGCGAACATTGTTTGTCTAAAGACAGTAGTTCTAAATTGTTCTAAATAATAATTTAGAAGGTACATCTTTTCTTGCTTTGATTTCGAATTTTTAAGTAAATAATTTATCAAAAGTTGTTCGTTGACAGTTGATGCTACTTCAGCCACAAAAATTTTATAATTATAATAAATATATGGTTGATTTTTCTTAGAATAATAACTATGCACAGAATGTCCAAGTTCGTGTATAAGTGTAAACATAGAGTTTAGGTCATCATTATAATTCATAAGTATATATGGATTGGAATCGTAGCTTCCCCATGAATATGCTCCACTTTTTTTACCTTCGTTTTCGTAAACATCTATCCAATTTTGAGAGAATGCCTCTTTTATCACACTCAAATAATCATTTCCCATTGGCTCAAGTGCCTTCAATATTATTTCTTGAGCTTCTTCATAAGTGATCTTCATCTCAAAATCTGATACAACTGGTGCATACAAATCGTACATATTTATTTTTTCAAGTCCTAATAAATTTTTCTTAATATCAACATATTTATTAAGAGTTGCAATGTTTTGATCTACTGCATCTATTAAATTGTCGTATACTTCTAAACTAATATCATCTGCAAACAAAGATGCTTGTCTTGCTGATTCATAATTTCTAATTTTTGAGTAGAAAATCTCTGATTTAATCGCACCATAAAGTGTTGAAGCAAATGTATTTTTGTATGCTTTATAGCTTTGAAATTCTGCTTCAAAAGCTTCTTTTCTCACCCTTCTATCATTACTCATTATATATATAGAATAGTTTGAAGGTGTGATTCTAACCTTTTCGCCTTTTTCATCTGTTATTTCTGGAAACTTCATATCAGCATAGCAAAGCATATCGTAAACATTTTCTGAGACATTTACTATTTCTGATGTAGCTGCAAGAATTTCTTCCTCTTTTTGCCCCAATGTATGAGGTTTCATTCTTGTGATATCGTCCAAAAATTTATTATAAAAAGATATTTCTTTATCTTGCTTGTAATTTATAAGTATTTCGTCGTCAAGCTCAAGAATTTCAGGCACAATAAAAGAAGTCGATGTTGAATTTTCTGCTTCTAGCATCTCTGTTCTCGTAGCAAGTCCTTGATTTTCACCTACTCTAGTATCTTCATGTTGTTTCATATGAGAATACACATAAAGATTTTGAAATATTCTAGATGATTTCTCATATAACTTAAGTACTTCAAGAAATGTTTCTTTTCCTTCTTTAAGTCTTCCTTTAAATGTTTCTATTTTTTTTCCCAATTCTTTTACTAACTCAATATCTTTTTCTATATCATCCTTAGATGAGTACATTTTTGTTAAATTCCATTTGTATTTTGGATCTATTTCTTCTCTTTGTCTAACCATAATTATAATCTTCCCTCTCTTTTTTTATTTTTATAAATTTTATAAAACTGATATCAATATCGCTCCATCAGCTGAGTATGTTCCTATTATTGGCCCAATTGAAGCAATAAATACCTTTTTTACTTCATAATTATTTTCTATATGTTCTTTTATACCCTCTGCTTTATCATAGCAACTAGCATGTCCAATTATTACAACTTTATCTTTGCTATCGTCAAGTCTAGTTTCCATGTGTTCGAATAATTTTTTTATAACATTTTTGTCACCTCTAGCCTTATCAAACGAACTTACTACTCCATCTTGAAGTTTGATGATGACTTTGTAATTCAATATATTGATAAGTTGTCCTGCTATCTTGCTTATTCTACCACCTTTTATCAAGTTGTCTAAAGTATTCAATGCTCCATGTACAATCAATTCTTTTTTATTTTCCTCAATAAATTTAAGTATTTCATCCAAAGTTTTTCCTTCTTCTATCATTTTAGCACATTTCATAACCATAAGTGCAAGTGCAATTGATGTACTATCTGAGTCAACTACTTCAAGTCTAATATTTGGATGTTTTTCTAAAAATAATTTCTTAGCTAACACTGCATTTGAATAAGTACTTGACAATTTAGAAGAAATTGTGATCACAAGTATTTCATCTGATTCTGATTTGTTGAATATTTCTATAAATCTCTCTGGAGAAGGACTTGATGTCTTAGGAAGAACTTCACTTTCTCTCATTTTTTTAAAAAATGTTTCATCATCTAATTCAACTCTAGCAAGATATGTTTCTTCACCAAAGTCAACATTCATGTTTACAATATCAATATCTATTTTTTCTAAAATCTCGTTCGGAAAATCACAAGATCCATCTGTTATTAATTTAATTTTTTTGTTCATTTTTAATCCTCCAAAATCTATTTCTATTTTTTTAAACATATTTTTTTGAACATATTTTTTTAACATATTTTTTAACATATTTTTCAATGTATTTTTTAACATATTTTTTCAATATATTTTTCAATATATTTTTTTAACATATTTTTCAACATATTTTTCAATATATTTTTTAAACATATTTTTTCAATATATTTTTTAATATATTTTTTTATGTTTTTATATTTTTATGTCTTTATATTTTTGTGTCTTTATGTTTTTATCTCTTTATGTTTTTATGTCTTTATGTTTTTATGTCTTTATGTTTTTGTGTCTTTATGTTTTTTATATAGCAACATTTACATATTATATAATATACCACATTGAAGAAAATACTCCTAGTTGATTTTTGACATATTTTTTTAGTATTATTACAAAAAATAAAATTTGAAGTTCTATAAGATTGCTTTTTAATATATTTTCTAGTATGATTTTAATATGTAATTTTATTTTTCAAGAAAGGTCTTTATATTATATGCAAACTAAAAAAATCAAAACTAAAAAATTAACTTTTCTAAGCCTTCTTGTAGGATACAGTTTAATTTTATATATAATTGAAACATATATTCCAAATCCACTTATAGCTATTTTCCCTGGTGCAAAACTAGGCCTTAGTAATATTGTTACGCTGATTGCTCTGCTAACTCTAGGTTTTAAAGAAACTTTAATCGTTCTAAGTGTGAGAATACTTATGTCATCAATATTTGCAGGACCTATATCGTATTTATTGTTTAGTATTTCTGGTGGATATTTGAGTTTGGTTGCAATGTATTTTTTTTCAAAATTCGAGTTTTCAACTATAAGTGTAAGCATAATTGGTGCTATAAGTCACAATATAGGACAAGTTTTGATGGCCTCAATCATAATTTTAAATATGAATATGTTTTCCTATTTGCCTTTTATACTTTTTACATCTATTATTACAGGTGTTTTTGTCGGATTTTCTGTTAAATTTACATTGAATAAGTTTAATACGACTTTTTTTATTAATTATTGACAAAAAGTTATTTTTTTTGATAATATAGAAATAGAATGATTATAAAATTTTAAAAATTTGGGTGGAGAGATAATTAATGAACCAAGAAAATAACAGGAACAGACAAATAAAATTATTAAAAGATGAAATAGAATCTGTTAGATCTGAGTTAGATACATATATTGAATATCCTGATATCTTTCAAGAAGAACTTATAATTTCAAGCAAAAAGATAAATGCACTTATAAATAAATATCTTATACTTACAAAAGAATAAAATTTTACTCTATCAATAAAAAGTTGAAGAAAGTTGTTTAAAATATTTGAACTTATACTTATATTTATTACTTATACACATATTAACATTTGATAAAAGTATCTAATTCATCTTAAAACAACTTCATCAACTTTTTTAGTTAAGTTAAAAGGCAGTGTAAATTTTTACACTGCCTTTTTTATAGGGTAGTTTTTATATGAATTTAAGTAGCTTCCTAATTTATCAATCAAGTATGAAAGTTTGACTTCTAAAATGAATATTCTATATTTGACTTTTATCAATACTTTCATTCTTGCATTTTATATATTTTTCTTGTATTTTATATATTTTGTCTATATTCATTGTACTTTATCTTTTATTTAGAAGAACTCATTTTCTTTCATCTTTATCTTTTATTTAGAAGAACTCATTTCCTTTGATTTTTTTATACATGCGTCTTCTGCCTTTATCACAGCTTTTCTAAATCCTTCTTCTTCAAGTACCTTGACCGCTTCTATTGTCGTACCAGAAGGAGAACACACCATATCTTTCAATTCACCTGGATGAGCACCTGTTTCAAGAAGCATTTTTGCAGCTCCTATTACTGCTTCTGCTGCAAATTTATATGCTTGTTCTCTTTTCATTCCATGAAGTACTGCTCCATCTGCTAGAGCTTCTATATACATATATGTGTACGCTGGAGAAGAGCCACTCACTCCTATGACAGCATCAATCAAACTTTCTTCAATAATTTGTGATTTTCCAAATGAATTTAACAATTCTTCTATCTCTTTAAGTTCACCTTCTTGTATGTTTTTATTTGGAGTAATAGAAGTCATACCTTCACCTATAAGAGCTGGAGTATTAGGCATAATTCTTATTATTTTCTTATCTGAACCAATTATATCTTCGATATTTTTAATAGTTTTTCCAGCTGCTATTGCTATTATTATCTTTTTAGTGTCTATATATTCTTTTACTTCTTCTAAAACATTATCATAAATATTTGGTTTGACTGCTAAAATTATTATATCTGATTTTTTTACAACTTCTTTATTATCCTTTGTTACTTTTACACCAAATTTATATTCTACTTTTGATATAGTAGAATCTGTTTTTGCAGATATAATTACTTCTTCTTTAGAAAATTTTCCTTTACTTAAAACTCCTCCTAAAATTGCAGTAGCCATATTTCCTGCACCTATAAACCCTAATGTGTTCATATCGAATCTCCTCCCAATGTTTCTTAAAAGTAATCTTATCACTTAAAATTTGCTTTTAAAAATATTTTTTTTCTATAGTTTTTTATTTATATAGCTTTTTTATTTCTATATTTTTTTATTTCTATATTTTTTTATTTATATAATTTTTTTATTTATATCGCTTTTTTTCTTTATATAGTTTTTTTCTTTAAAATTGTACGTTCACTGTTACTTCTCTTCCGCCTCTGTTGACAACAACTACTGCTTTTTCTGATTTTGAATATTTATATAATGCTTTTGATAAATCTGAAAATGATTCAATTTCTGTATCTCCAACTTTCACGATTGTATCTCCATTTCTTATTCCTGCTTTTTCTGCTGGTGAATTAGCCACAACTTCTACTACATATGCACCTTTTTCTGCTTCAAGGTCAATATTCATAGCTGCTTCATATGTTGCAACATCAGTTCCTTTTATTCCAAGAGTAACTTTTTCATAATTTCCTTTTGAAATCACTTCTTGAACTATATTTTTAGCTGTGTTTATTGGTATTGCAAATCCCATTGCTTCACCTTCAGATGCTTTTGCAGTATTTATTCCTATTACTTGACCTTTACTATTCAAAAGAGGTCCTCCACTATTTCCTGAATTTATACTTGCATCTGTTTGAATAAGATTCGACATCTGTGCTTGTTCTGTTTCTATACTTCTATTAAGCCCACTTATGATTCCTTGAGTTACACTCTTTTGGAATTCAAGGCCTAAAGGATTTCCTATAGCTATCGCTATATCTCCAACTGTCACTTCATCACTATCTCCAAGCTCAGCTGGTTCCAATCCTGTTTTATCTGCTTTGACAATAGCAAGATCTAAATCACTATCATACCAAACAACTTTTCCTGTTTCACTTGTCCCATCATTAAAAAGTACGCTTACTTCTGAAGCCTGTCCATCAGAAACAACATGAGAATTTGTAAGTATATATCCATTTGCATCTACGATGATACCTGTTCCTACACCTTCTTGCATTGTTGGTTGATTAAAAAATCTATCTCTACTTATGCTCTTTGTAGTGATTCCTACTACTGATGGCGTTGCTTTTTGAGCTACTGCTTGATAAACATTTTCTACCTTTGAAGCATTGCTTATTGTTATATTTTGACTCTTAGTATTTGAAGTATTCTCAGAACTCAACAGATTTAATTTTACTAAAGTAAATACTGTGATTGCTGAACTTAATATTGAACATACAATTGCTACAACAATTGTTGATCTTATGATTCTGCTGCGAAACATATAATTCTCTCCTTTTATCTTATTTTTTATCTATCTATTTCTTATTTTTTTGTTATTTCTATTTTTTATTTTTTTATTTCATTTCATTTCTTATTTTTCACTCTACTATTTTTTTCTTTTTTATTTCCTTTCCTATTTTTCACTTTTCTATTTTTACTATTTTTTTCTTTTTTATTTCCTTTCCTATTTTTTAATTTTTACTATTTTTACTTATATTTACTGTTTTTTACTTTTCTTTGTCTTTAATACTTATTGCTTCTTTCTAATACTTATTGCTTCTTTCTAATACTTATTGCTTCTTTGTTTTTTATTTTCCTTCATTTAGTTTTTTCTTTTTATTATTTTTTATTGTAAATTCACATTTATTGAAAATGTGCTTACAATAACGTTCTTCTTATTTTATATTTATAAATAAAAAATAAAACTATCTACTAAGTAACTTCGTTACCTCTTTCGATAGTTTTATTATATTGATTCTTTCTTAATTTAAACTTAAATTTAACTTTATTTAACCTTAAATTCAAAATTTTTTTTGGTTAATATAATTTTTTTGATTTATAATACTTTTTCTAACTTAAATATCATTTTTTTATTTTACATAAATCTTTTTCATATGAATCTCTTTTGTATAAATATCTTTTACATGAATCTTTTTTATATTTTTTCTATTTTCATATCCTATTTTCTATAAATCTTTTTTATATTTTTTCTATCTTCATATCCTATTTTCTATAAATCTTTTTTTCTATTTCTTCTTTTCTGTCTTCATATCCTGGTTTGTTAGAAAGTGCAAACATATTCTTTTTGTATTCTTCTACACCTGGTTGATCAAAAGGATTGACTCCTAGTAAATATCCACTCATTGCACACGCTTTTTCGAAAAAATACACTAAATATCCAAAGTAGTATTCATTTATTTCAGGAATTTTGATGATTAAATTTGGAACTCCACCATCTGTATGTGCGACTACTGTCCCTTGTAGTGATTTTTTATTTACAAATTCTACATCTTTTCCATCTAAATAATTTAGTCCATCAAGATTATCTTCATCATATGGAATCACAAGTTTTTTACATATATCTTCAATTTCGAAAACTGTTTCAAACATTATTCTCTTGCCTTCTTGAATATATTGACCTATAGAATGAAGTTCTGTAGAATAAGTTGCAGCTGCAGGAAATATTCCTTTGCCTTCTTTTCCTTCACTTTCGCCAAATAATTGTTTGCACCATTCACAGAAAAAATTTAGTTTTGGCTCATATGTAGCAAAAAGTTCTACTGATTTCCCTAGCTTGTAAAAAATATTTCTACAAATTGCATACTGATAACTTTCATTTTCAAAAATATCGTCATTGTTGAGCCTTAACATAGCATCATTTGCACCATTCATAATATCATCTATGTTGTAACCTGCAACACAAATAGGCAAAAGTCCAACAGCAGTAAGCACTGAATAACGACCTCCTACATCATCAGGAATCACAAATGTTTCATATCCTTCTTTGTCAGACATATTTTTCAAAGCACCTTTTTCCTTATCTGTAGTAACATAAATTCTCTTTGATGCGTTCTCTTTTCCATATTTTTTTTCTAATATTTCTCTAAAAATCCTAAATGCAATCGCTGGTTCAGTAGTTGTTCCAGATTTTGAGATTACATTTATGGAAAAATCTCTCTCTCCAATTAACTCAATCAAATCACATATGTAATTTGTACTTAGATTGTTGCCAGCAAAGTAAATTTTAGTATTCTTATTTGATTTGTTGTCTATACATTCTTGAAATGTGCTTCCTAACATATTAATAGCTGCTCTAGCTCCTAAATACGAACCTCCTACACCTATAACTAATAAAATTTCTGAATCAGATTTTATTTTTTCTGAACATATTTTTATTCTATCAAATTCATCTTTGTCGAAATTAGACGGAAGATTAAGCCACCCTAAAAATTCCTTTCCTTTTCCTGTTTTATTATGTAACATATTATGAACTTCTTTGATTTTTTCATCATATTTTTTCAAATCATCTTCATTTAGAAAATCAAATGAATTTTTATAATCAAATTTAATATTTTTCATATAGAAACCTCTCTTAAAACTTTTTCGTTCATCTAGCAAATTGTTATTATGGTGAATCCATATGAAAACATCTGCATAAAGATTCACCATAATAATTATATTTTCTTTTAAATTTTTACATTTACTTTTTTATTACAATTATTTTTGTCTGTAGTATATTTTTATCAACTTGTTTGTATTTTTTAGTGTTTTAAACTTGCATTTTTTAGCTATTCTAAACTTACATTTTTTTATCTATTCTAGACTTATATTTTTAGTGTTCTAAACTTACATTTTTTAGCTATTCTAGACTTATATTTTTAGTGTTCTAAACTTACATTTTTTTAGCTATTCTAGACTTATATTTTTTAGCTGTTATAGACTTGTATTTCACTTTCTTCTATTTCAAATTCAGCTAATTCATTAAACACAAATCTTTTTATTGAATTTGCAAATACTTCATCAAAACTAATTTTACAATCATCAACTATTACAAATGCTTTATTCTTGAAAGAAACATCACTTTTTCTATTTTTAAAAACTTCATTAAGTTCAACTATAACAACTTGTATATTTGCTAAAAAAGTATCTTCTTTCCCTATTTGAATCTCATCATCATATTTGTATAGTTGATATTCGAATAAATTTTTGTATGGTGTAATATTTTCTAAAAAGTTAAATTCCATATTTAGCAACCTTCGTTTTCTTGAGTAATCAACCCTTTGATTACTTTCATATTACTAAGTACTTTTTCAAGGAAATTTTCAGCTTCATCATTATCTAGAAGTACAATATCTGTGTCTTTCTCTGAAATATTCTTTAACGAACAATATTTCTTAGCCATATTCAAGAAATCGCATCTTTTTCCTTCAGATAGCTTGTACTCTTTGTAATCAATAATAATATAGTTTCTTGTTTGAAGTTCTTCGTTGACATTGTATCCTATCTCGATGTGATATATAAGTGCTTGCATATCTTCACCTTCCATAATAGGAATCGCAGGATGCGATTTTATAAAATTCGTGGCAACTATTATCTCATTTCCTAATTTCATATGTTTTCCTTTCATCTTATCTATTTTTAGATACATATTTTTTGATTTTCTTTTGTAATTTTATATCAACTACTTTATTTTTAGTTTTCCTATATAATTACTTTTAACTACTTTATTTTTGATTTTTTTTGTAGTTTTGCATCAACTACTTTATTTTTAGTTTTCCTATATGTTTTCTAACAGTTTGTATCTTGTTCTAACAGTGTTAGCACTTATGTTATATTTTCTTGCTACATCTACTTGAACTACTCTGCTAAAATGTTTTTTCTTAATATAGTATTCAATCCCTGCTGCCCAACCAACTTCTGTTCTATTTTTCACTTCAATAGAATTAAAAATTTCTTTCGCAAAATCAATACATTCTTGCTTATACTCTGAATCAACATTTTCTTCAAGCAACTTCAAAACTTTTTCTGTGCTATCTGAATTTTTTTCAGTTGATTCTTTTTTAGATTCAGCAATATTTTTTTCTTTTTCTGTATTTTCTTCTTTAGTTTCAGTAGTGTTTTCTTCTTTTATTTGTTCTGTATCTTCTACTTTCGTTTCAGTAACAGCTACTTCTTTTTTAGTTTCATCAGTATTTTCTACTTTTGATTCTTCAGTGTTTTCTTCTTTTGTTTCATCAGTATTTTTACTATCACTTAAATTTTCTTTAGCATTTTCTTCTTTTTCTTTTAAATCCTGTACTTGTTTAAATAAATATTCGGCTACCTTAGGTTCAAGTAATTGTTGAATGTATTTGTACATCATAAGTGATTGATAGTATAAGAAAGTTTTTAGATCAGAAAATACATCTTTATATTTTTCATAGATTGAATTTACTTCATTTACTATTTGTTCACTTACTTGACTTGTTATACTCAAAGTAATATCTATAAGCAAAGTTGTATCTGCAATTTTGACTGGTCTAGCTATAAGTTTTTCACATATAGTAAAACTTTTCAACAACTCAATATCATCAATTTCATATTCTTCTTTAGTAAATTGTTCAACTAATTTCACATTAGTTTCATTTTTTTCTTTAATCTCAAACAAACTCACATATGAATTTAACATTCCTGTTAAGATTGTTTGTTGATTTTTTGATATTTTATTTGCGTTTTTCTCTATAAAACTTTCAATAAGTAATTTCTTTTCACTTATTAAATAATCAAACATAAAATATGTGTTAAAAAATACTTCCATATTTGAATTGAGTTCTTCATCATCTATAATATAAAAATTATTGTTTGCTTTCTTTCTATCGTCTTCAAACTCTTTATTCATAGAATATTGATATAATTTTTCATATACACTTGAATAATTTTCTCTTACTAGATTTACTTTTTTTTGTATTCTGTTAGAAATTATTTCTTTATTCATACAGCATTTTTTGTACTTTTTTCCGCTACCACAAGGACATAGTTCATTTCTACCTACCATGGAATATCCCCTCCAAAAACAATTTTTATCTACATCAGCATAATGCTAATGAATTTATACTACATCATTATAACATTCTTTGGGATAAATCTCCACTTTTTTAAATAAAACTAACATTTAATATTTTGTAATAATTAAATTTTTATTTTATTTGATAATTATATCTTTATTATGAGAACTATATTTTCGTTGCAAAACGAAAATTTACGTTCGAATATCAAGACTTATTACCTTATCACCATTAATCTGAAGATGCCTATATAAATTGAAATATTAAATTGCCACCTAAAATTTAATATTTCTAATGTTTCAATATTTTTTCAATATATCTCATAAGATTTTATACTATTACATAAAAAAATAGGAGTTAGCAAAATGCTTACTCCATTAAAAATTATTGTTATTGTTATTGTTAACTTTTTTATTTTTTTATTTATCTTTTACTCTACATTATTTTTTCTTTATTAGATTTTGGTTTTTCACCTTTTTTATTTTTTTGCTCTAAATTAGTTTTGAGTTTTTCTTATTAGTTTTCTCTTTTATATATTTTTGAACTAAATTAGTTTTGAGTTTTTCTCATTAGTTTTCTGTTTTGTATATTTTATTTTATAAATTTCTATTGCATAAATATTTTTAATCTACTTTTGGATACATTTGTTTTTCACCTAACATTACTTTTACTTCTCCATTAGTTTCAATTTTTAGTACAAAGTCACTCGAAGGAGATGTCATTGATTTTGGTACATTACTCAAATATCCTTTAGACGTTAAATCGCTTACTTGTATATTACTAGATAAATTTGGATCATCACTCATCGCAATATTTGCTGCTGTTGCTATATTGGCAGCGTTTGTATAATCTGCTGAAAGTTTTGCATTTTCTTGTACTTTGCCAAACTTAACATATGAGATACTCGCTAGTATGGATATTATTGTGATAACTAAAATCATTTCAACAAGAGTGAATCCTTTTTTCTTCTTCTGATTCAGATTTGAAGAAGAATTCAAATTCCTAACTACACGTTTTTTCACTCTATATTTCAAAGTTGAAAAATCACATTTATTTACACACTCTTTCATTTGTTATTCTCCTTAATTACAAATAATAGTACTGCTTTTTATGAGAACTTCTTTACAATTTTTATCACATCTCTAGAACAAATTTTTTGCAGTGTCAATAGTTTTGTGTAAACTTTTATTTTTGTTACACACATAGTTTTTTGAAATATTGATAAAAAATTTACACAAAATATTTTACACTACCTTTTTTTATTTATCAATCACAACATAGACATAATATCAAAAACAGGCATTATTAAAGCTATCATCATCGAACCAATAATACTCCCCAATATTATAATTACTACAGGTTCTGCTAACTTTATGATTTTTTCTAATCTTGAATCTAACTCACTCTCATAAAATTTATTTATAATAGATAAACTCCTATCAACTTGTCCGCTCTCTTCTCCTGCTTTTAAAATCGATATAAACATCTCTGAAAAAACACCTGTACTCTCCAAAGAAAAACTCAGAGTGTTTCCTTTCTTCAAATTTTCATTAGCAAGAGAAACTTTGTTACTTATAAATAAATTTCCAACTACAGTCCTCGAAATATCAATAGAATCAATTAACTTCACTCCACTTCTCATCAATATTTCAAAAGATCTCGAAAATTTTGTCACCAATATTAATTTATTCAACTCACCCACAATTGGAATTGAAAAAATAAATTCATCAATAAATTCACCCGATATTTTTTTATTTTTTATCAAGTAGATAAATATCAACATCGTTGATAAAAAACAAAAGTTCACAGCAAAAATGTTTTCTCTAAGGAATAACGACGTTTTTAATATTAAAGACGTTATAAAAGGTGGATTGATGTTATTTGCTATAAAAATAACTTCAAAATTCGGCACTATAAAAAATAAAATAAAAATAATTGATAGTAAAGATAGAACTATTAAAATCAAAGGATAAATCATTATTGTTATAAATTTATTTTTGAATTTGTACTCTTTGTCATAGTATTCTGATAACCAATTTAAAACAGTGTCTATATTTCCACTTTCCTCTGCAGTTTGCAACATACTTATAAAAAATATCGGAAAAAATCCTGTATTTTCAAATGATGTTGTAATAGACTTCCCGCTTTTAATTTGATCTATTATGCTATCAAAAACCTCTGTTTTCTTTTTATTATCTCTACTAAAAGTACTTATTTTCTTTTTATTATCTCTACTAAAAGTACTTATTTTATTTTTATTTTCTTTGGCTAAATTATTTTTGATAGAATTATGTTTTAA
>JAISUA010000172.1 GCA_031272305.1 Clostridioides sp. | reverse complement strand
ATTTTTTTAATAAAACTTCGTTTGTTTAAAAAATTAATTAAATAATTGTATTATATGTATATTTTCAAAAAAACGAATTTGTACTATATGAATAATAATTAATCAAAATAATTATATTATATGTATAATTTTAAAAAAATTAAAATCTTGGAAAATGTACGCACTTTTTATGAATATATTAAATCTTGGAGATACGTTGCTGAAAAGTGGCATGAAAAATGAAATTGTTTATAATCTTAAACAGCAATAAAAAAATGATATCTATCTCTATGCTCATAAGGCATAGTTAACAATATCATTTCAATGAAAACAGAAAGTTTATATAGCTTTCTGTTTTCTTTTTTATATCTATCTTTTTTTATTTTTTATATCAAAATCTTAAATTTATAATCAAGTATAGTTTCTATACTTTAAATCAACAAATTTCCCTATCGTTTAGAGAAAGTACCTTTGACATACTTTGAATCTGCTCTATTTATAATGGAAAATTATTTTTCTCTTCTGTGATTATGATTATGATTTCCTGGTAAAAGAACTTTTCTTGAAACGTTTACTCTTCCTTTATCGTCTATTTCTGTTACTTTTACTTGTACAACATCACCTATATTGAAAACATCTTCCACTTTATCTATTCTTTCGTGAGCTATTTGAGAAATATGAAGTAGACCTTCTTTTCCTGGCAACATTTCAACAAATGCACCAAAATTCATTATTCTTACTACTTTTGCATCGTATACTTGTCCTATTTCTACTTCAGCAACTATTTCATTTATGATTTCTATTGCTTTTTCAATCATTTCTTTCTCTGTTCCAGCAATATATACTTCTCCTGTTTGTTCTATATCAATTTTTACACCTGTTTCATCAATTATCTTATTGATAACTTTTCCACCAGGTCCTATGACATCTCTTATTTTATCAGGATTAATATCTATCTTAGATATTTTAGGAGCATATTTAGAAAGTTCTTGTCTTGGTTCAGATATAACTTTCTTCATTTCACCAAGAATATGAATTCTACCTTCTTTAGCTTGTTTAAGAGCTGTTCTCAAAATATTTTCATCTATTCCAGCTATTTTTATATCCATTTGAATAGCTGTGATTCCGTGTTCTGTACCTGCTACCTTGAAATCCATATCTCCAAGATGATCTTCCATACCTTGAATATCAGAAAGTACAGCTATCTTTCCATCTTGTTCTATAAGTCCCATTGCTATACCTGCAACCATATCTCTTATTGGCACACCTGCATCCATAAGTGATAATGTTGAACCACAAACACTCGCTTGAGATGTTGATCCATTTGAACTAAGAACTTCAGATACAAGTCTTATAGCATAAGGGAAGTCTTCTTGTGAAGGTATCACAGGAAGAAGTGCTCTTTCTGCAAGTGCTCCATGTCCTATTTCTCTACGACCAGGTCCTCTCGAAGGTCTAGCTTCACCTACACTATATGCTGGGAAATTATAGTGATGCATATATCTTTTATTTTCTTCTTCATCAAGTCCATCTAATTTTTGAACATCGCCTAAAGCTCCAAGAGTAGCTACATTTAGAACTTGAGTTTGTCCTCTTGTAAAAATTGCTGAACCATGAGTTCTAGGAACCATACCAACTTCACACCATATAGGTCTAATTTCGTTAAGTTTTCTATTATCTGGTCTAACTCCTTCATGTACTATAGCTTTTCTCACTTCTTCTTTGATTATTTGTTGCAAAACTTCTTCAATATCAGATGTAAACTCTTCAAAGTCTTCCAACTTATCTTCAAAATAAAGTAAAGTTTCTTCTTTTACTTTATCCATATTTTCTTGTCTTTCCATCTTTTCTATAGTTTTTACTGCAGCTTTCATCTTTTCAGTTGCAAATTCTCTTACTAAAGATTCAAGTTCTTCATCTACTTTATGAAGTTCTACTTCAATTTTTTCTTTTCCTACTTCTTGTACAATTTCTTCTATAAATGCAACTATTTTTTTGATTTCTTCATGTGCAAAAAGAATCGCTTCAAGAACTATATCATCTCTTACTTCATCTACACCAGCTTCAACCATCATAATTGCATCTTTTGTACCAGATACAACTAAATGCATTGCACTCTTTTCTCTTTCTTCTGCTGTAGGATTTACAACAAAAGCACCATCGACAAGACCTATACAAACTGATCCTGTAGGTCCATTGAACGGAATATCAGAAATAGAAAGTGCTACAGACGATCCTAACATAGCTATAATATCAGGTGTGCAATCTTGATCAACTGAAAGAACTGTCGCTACAACTTGAACATCATTTCTGAATCCTTTTGGAAATAGAGGTCTTATAGGTCTATCTATAAGTCTTGATGTAAGTATAGCTTTTTCTGAAGGTTTCCCTTCTCTTTTTAGAAATCCACCTGGAATTTTACCAACTGAATATAATTTTTCTTCAAAATCAACACTCAAAGGGAAAAAGTCTATTCCTTCTCTTGGTTTTGCTGATTTTGTTGTATTTACCATGACCATACTATCGCCATATCTTACAATACAGTTTCCAGCAGCCATTTCACAAATTTTTCCTACTTCGACAGATAGCTCTCTTCCAGCAACTTCTGTCTTAAATATCCTATGTTCAAACATAAAATATATCCTCCTCTTTTATTGCATATGCAATATTAAAATAACAATAACATCTAATTTTTTAGCAAAGTTCAAAATTTAATAAAAACAACTTAACGATAAAATGTAAATCACAAGGACTTAATTATCATATTTCCCATTTGTCTAATATAAACAATCTAACTATAAAATATAAATCTCTAGAACTTAATTATCATATTTATCATTTGTCTAATATGAGCAACTCAGTGCCAAAATATCAGGGCCAGTATGTGAGCATATTGCTGCACCACCTCTAGCAAAGAAAATCTTTTTGCATTTGATTCTATTCTTAACTTCTTCCTCTAATTTCTTTACCTCTTTCATATTATCGCCACAACCTATTGTTACTATCAAATCAGAAATATTTCTGCCTTTGCACATATCAAGCATAACATCAACCAATTTTGATGCCATTTGTTTATTTCCTCTTGTAGTAGAAATTAATTTTCCTTCTCCATTGTCAAAATGAAGTATAGGTTTTATATTAAGCATATTTCCTAATATAGCAGCAGCTACAGGCACTCTGCCACTGGCTTTCAAATATTTCAGAGTATAAGGCATAAAAAGAAGTATTGTGCTCTTATGAAGTTCATTTAATTCAGCACAAATTTCTTGAAGACCTTTTCCTTGTTCAATTAACTCACACGCTTTGATCACATATTGACCACTTCCAAGCGATAAATTATTTGTATCAAATACTTCAATGTTTCCTTTTTCCATATCAGCTTTAGCTATACATGCACTTTGGAATGTTCCAGAAGACTTTGCTGCACCAGTTATACATATAATATCATAACCTTCTTCAACATATTTATCATAACGAGTTTTGAAGTCCATATATGTCGCTTGAGAAGTCTTTGGTATACAGTCTTTTTCTTTGACTATACGATAAAATTCCTCTTTAGTAATATCAATAGTTTCTTTATATTCCATGTCTGGAAAAATCACAGTCAACGGCACTACATCTACATATTCCTTATTAGTTATTTCATCTGGTATGTCACATAAAGTGTCACATAATAATTTTATGCTCATATCTCTTTGCCTCCCCATTATTATATTGTCATTTTAAATAGCAATATTTTTTTGAATTTTATACTAGAAAAGGGACGTCTCAAAAAAGACATCCCTTAAGATTTTACCCGATTATTTTCTTAATCCTAGTCTTGCTATTAAGCTTCTATAACCTTCAAGATCTTTTTCTTTAAGGTAACCTAAAAGATTTCTTCTTCTACCAACCATTTTTAAAAGTCCTCTTCTTGAATGGTGATCTTTTTTATGAACTTTCAAATGTTCATTTAGTTCATTTATTCTGGCAGTAAGAAGTGCTATTTGTACTTCTGGAGAACCAGTATCTCCTTCTTTTCTTCCATATTCTTTAATTATTTGTTCTTTGTTTACCATTGTAACCTCCAAAATTTTTTATAATCGCCATGTACTACGCATTGATTGGAGTATTCAAATGCCCAGTAGTGGTTTATTCTTCATTATTTTAACACAAAGTGCTCTATATTGCAAATAATAATATATTTATTTTTTACTTATTTTTCAATGAGCCATATTTTTTTACGAACTTTGTTTTTTACGCAGTTTTTACGTATTTTGTTTTTTACGAACTTTGTTTTTTACGCAGTTTTTTATATATTTTTTACTCATTTTATTTTGTAATTTTCTGTAATATATCCAACATCTTTTTTTAATTGTTCTTTTAATTCAGCTAAAGACCCAAATTTTTTTTCTTCTCTTATCTTTTCCAAAAATTCAACTTCTATAACTTGTCCATATATATCTCTGTCAAAATTCAAGATATAAGTTTCTATTGATA
>JAISUA010000162.1 GCA_031272305.1 Clostridioides sp. | reverse complement strand
ATAATTATATCTGTTGCTCCTATTCTTTTGATTTCGTTAAGTGTTGTAGTATCTACACTGTCAAAGTTTGATAACAGAATAGGAGCATTTTTTACATAGGCAAGCACTGACGCTGTTAGTGAATCTGGATAATCCTTTCCAGTCGCTAATATTACAGTTTTTGCTGACGAATCTTCTGAATCTGAGCTAATTTTTTTCGTCCAAATTGCATAAAGTGTTTTTACTTCTAAAGAATCTATCTTTGTTACATTTATTTTTGTTTTAGAATCTGCTAGTGGTTTTGTATCAGCCCATCCTTTAAATGTATAACCTTCTCTTTGAGGTTTAGTTATTTTTGACAAATTAATCGTTTGCCCATATCTTGCAGGCAATACTTTAATTTGTGGATTTTCTGTTTCGTCATTTAGATTTAGATTTATACCTACTTGTACTCCTTGCCAAACATACGTTCCTGGAATACTTCCATCATAATTTAAAAATAGGTCAGTTGTTGGTTCAAAATTAACACCTTCTTGATCATCTTCATGTACCCAATATCCAGTATGTAATGTATCATTAGAAGGTTGATTTAGACTTGCTTTAGGAGCAAATAAGGTTTTTTTACCTAAAGTCAATCTCTCCAATGTGCATTCATAAAACACTCTATACATCGTCCACTCATTCTCTATATTTGATGTATTAAAGTTACTTAAATCTAATTCTTTCAAATCATAACAACAATAAAACATGTAATTCATATTTTTGACTTGTTCTGTATTAAAATTACTTAAATCTAATTCTTTCAAACTCTGACAATAACTAAACATGAAATCCATATTTGTGACTTGTTCTGTATTAAAACTACTTAAATCTAATTCTTTCAAACTATGACAATTATAAAACATATACCACATATTCTCTACATTTGATGTATTAAAGTTACTTAAATCTAATTCTTCTAAACTATTACAATAATAAAACATTTCTGACATATTTGTGACTTGTTCTGTATTAAAATTACTTATATCTAATTCTTTCAAACTCTGACAATTATAAAACATACTATGCATATTATCTACATTTGATGTATCAAAGTTGCTTAAATCTAATTTTTCTAAATTAGAACAATTACAAAACATAAATTCCATATTTGTGACTTGTTTTGTATTAAATCTATTTAAATCTAGTTCTTTCAAATTAGAACAATCACAAAACATGTATGACATATTTGTGACTTGTTCTGTATTAAAATTACTTACATCTAATTCTTTCAACTCACAACAATCTCTAAACATGTATGACATATTTGTGACTTGTTCTGTATTAAAATTACTTACATCTAATTCTTTCAACTCATAACAATCTCTAAACATATCCTGCATAATTTTTACATTTGATGTGTCCAAGCGCTCTATATTCTCTATACTGTTTAGACCTTGAAAGCTTTTAAACAACCCACACGAATTTTCATTTGCTATAACATTTCCTACAAATCTTATTTTTGTAATATTTTTTATATCATTGTCTTGCTCTACATTGATTGCTCCACTGTCAAGTTGACCTTCTCCTATTTCTAAAACAATTTCACCTCCTTCTTCTTTTATCTCCCAATTACTACCAAAATTGCCACTTGACATAGTAATATTTATTGCATCACTTCTTATATTAAATACAGTAAAAAATAAAATTAAAATACTTACTGGTAAAATAATTCTCATAATACTTCGCATAATTTTTAATTCACTCATTGTATTACCTCCAGTTGTTTTAAATATTAATATACAAACTTTCAAATATAATGTAAATACAAATTATTTTGTATACTATTTATTTGTATTTGCACCGTTTAGAAACTATATATTTTACTTATATTCTACTAAATTTTAACCGTACCTTCAACGATGTGATATAAAATACACGTTTATATTGTTAAATAAACCGTTTTTATTGTTCTATTAACCCATTTTTTTATTTATTATAATTTTTGATATTTTGAGATTATTTTTAATATAAATAAAACTATCACACTTTTCAGTACAACATCCTATTTTTTTAATATTGATAAAAAATACATATATAAGCTTAATAATGATGTAAATACAAATGATTTGTATTTACATCATTATTAAGATTTTTATATATTACTTTTATTATACTTAATTTCGACATTTTTCTACAATATGTTTATCCAATTTATTTTCCTATTACTTCGCTATCTATTATTTGTAAGTTGTATTTTTGTATAATTTCAATCAGCATATCAGCGTACACTGCTTCACCATCTGAATTTTTCTTCGTGCTGTATCCTGCATTTTCAAGTGCTTGTGCTTGAGATTTGTAGAAGTCTTTCGCAAATAAATTATTGTTTTTATATCTTGCGTTTTCATTTAGAAATTTACCATGATCTATTATTGATTCTTCAAACGAAGGATACACTCTAAAGCTTGCAACGATTACATCATTATAATTTTCACCTGTAGAAAAACTCTTGCTTTCTCCACTCCATCTTTTATCTGCTTTGATTCCAAATAAATTGTTGCATTGTTTTGTAAGCTTAGAACCTCCCCAACCAGACTCAAGTATTGCTTGAGCTATAGTAATAGAAGGCAAAACTTTATATTGTTTATAATTTTCAATAGAAGGATCTTTCATCTTATCAATAAACTCTATTCTATAATCATTTTTAGAAATTCTTTCTGAACCTAAAAAAACATCCTCTAAACTTGAAACCATACTTTTTACTTTGATTTTTTGACTACTTTGAAAAGCAAGTTCGTTTAGAACTGTGTCCAAATCTTTTTTAGTATAAACAGTTTTTCCTTCGCTATTTTCTTTTTTTTCTACAAACTTATTCGCTATTTTCAGAGAATCGTTTTTCTTTATATTTTGAAGATCACCATCATTTTGTACACTTTCAATCGCAAGTAACTCTTTCCAATTTAGCTGTACTTTTTTTTCTCCAATTTCATCAGCTATATCTATGTAATATTCTATTTTACTGCCTTCTATATCTCTTCCAAAATATAATTCTTTGACCATTCTAAATATATTTATAGCTAATGCTGTGAATACAATCACATAAAATGCAAGTAAAATTTTTTTTATATTATTTTTTAAACTACGCTTTTTTCTTTTATTTTTTTTGAAATACTTCCTCTTTTTACTTCTGTTAATACTTTTAATTTAAATCACCTCTTTATAATTTCTATAAGAAAAAAATTTTCAATAAAAGAGTTGATAAAATTGTTTTCAGATTCGGTCGCTGCTCTCTCACTTCGTTCAAGCTCCAGCTCCAATCGAATCTTACAAACAACATTCATCACCTCTTTATATTTAATAAGTTTTACAAGTTTCATTATAACATAATTATATGCTTACAATTGTTATATATTAAAGAAAAAGACTTATCGCACTTGAAATAAAATACAAGCTAATAAGTCTTTTTTCTATTATTTATAGCAGCGTTTTTTGTTGCACCATTTTTCTCTTAGGAAATGTAGAGCATTTGATATATCAAATACATCTGCATCTTCATACAATTGTGGAATTGCAAAAGGATTTGTAAGGTCATCATCTTCAGTTAAATCAGGATCTAATTTTAGATAATTCTCTCCAAAAATAGCTCTTAACAGCTTTTCTGTTTGTCTTCTTCCTGCATATAAAGTCATATCGAAGTATGGATTTCCATCAGCTTCTCCAAACCAATCATGTGTACTAAATTTTGTAGTATCTCCTTCTATATATTTGCAATAAACTCCTGTTCCAAATGCAAGTATATTTATATCATTTAGCGAAAGTCCACAAGTACTATTTAATACTTCTATCAATGCTAATATACTAGGATCATTATCTATTACTGTTCCATCTACATTTCTTCCATAAGAAGGAAACATTCCTGGCAATGCACAACTTGAAAGCAATGCATCTACAATTCTAGCATTTTTATTCTTAGAGCAATTGAAATTATTATAAATCATATGTCTCCAACACTTACCATTTTCACCAACATAAAAAGAAGGTATTACTACTTTCTTTTTCAAATCAGAAAGTTTTGCGTTTCCAAAATAAGATGTAAATACTTCCTTTATATGATCTCTTAGATAAGTTGGTCCATTTGGAGATGGATTTTCTTCTTCTATATACATCCATGTATTTTCAGTATAAAAATTTAATATTTCTTCTGGAGTATATCCATATGCTAGTGCAGTTGCTGTAAAACTTCCAGCACTATTTCCTGTAAATACATCTGCCTTTCTAAGTATACAAGGTTCTATTTCATTTAATCTCTTTATAAGCTCAGCTGGTATAGTACCTCTAACACCACCACCATCAATACTTAAAATGTTACATATTCCCACTATATAACCTCCTAAAATAAATAGTTGATATTAATATACAATGAATTTGTATATACTTATATATATTCAGAATTTATATACCTGTGAACAATTTTTTTACTATCTTATACTATACATCTTCCATTTAACCATTTTTTATTTATAAATGAAATTGCATTAGATATATCAAATCTATCTGCATAAGCAAATAATTTACTTACTTGAGTGTAATCCAAAAATCCTATATCTTCGCTTAGCTTAGGATTTAATTTTAGATAATTATCGCCTAAAAAATTATCTGCTATATACTCTGTTGCCATCGTTACAGCAAAAACACTCATTTCATAATATGGTGAACCTTGATTCTTTACAAACCAATCGTATGCACTGAATTTAGTAGTATCTCCATCTACATAATTACAATAATCGCCTGTTCCAAATGCAAGTAGATTTACATCATTCATAGAAATGCCACATATATTTTTGAATATGGTTGATAACGCTAGGACACTTGGATCATTAGCTAATACATCACCATCTACATTTCTACCATAAGATGGATATGCAGCTGGTGCTGATGAACTTGAAACCACAGCATCTACAAGTCTTGTATTTGCATTATCAGAACATCTAAAATTATTATAAATAATAGGATGCCAACAATCTCCACTCTCTCCTACATAAAAAGTAGGTATGACTATCTTCTTCTTCAAATCAGAAAGTCTTGTATTTCCAAACATAGAAGTTAGCATTTCCTTTAAATTATCACTTAGAAAAGGTGGTCCATTTGGATCTGGATTTATTTGTTCTAAATATTTTAATGTATCTTCATTATATATCTGCAATAATTTTTCTGGAGTATAGCCATATGCTAGTACTGCTGCAGAAAAACTTCCAGAACTGTTTCCTGCAAATACATCTACATTTCTAAGCATATGTGGTTCTACTTTGTTTAGTCTTCTTATAAGTTCTGCTGGCATCGAACCCCTGACACCACCACCATCAATACTTAAAATATTACATTTTCCCACTATATAACCTCCCAAAAATGAAACATATACAATGAAAGTGTATAGTTATATATATGACAAAATATTGTATATGTGAATTTTTTGAGAATAAAAAAATGAAGAATCCATATTTAAGTGCGATTCTTCATCTTTTATTATTTCAGATTTTATTTATAAAAAATATTTTAAACTTCCTTATTCTTTATTTCGATTTTAATTCTCTCCATGCATTATCATACAATTTCAAACTGTCGCCCAAATCTTTGAATGTTTCACATTTGCTAAGCACTTCATCTTTTGGATATGCTACCAGATCATTTTTCACTTCATCTGGCAATAATTCAAGTGCCTTTTTGTTTGGAGTAGAATAACCAATGTATTCAGTATTTTGTGCAGATACTTCAGGATCAAGAAGGAAATTTATAAATAGTTCTGCTTCTTTTTTATGTTGATTTGTTGTAGGTATACACATAGCATCAACCCATTC
>JAISUA010000154.1 GCA_031272305.1 Clostridioides sp. | reverse complement strand
CTGTTCTTTCTCCTATCAAAACATTTCTTTGCTTTTTAATATATCTTATAATAGCTTCGTCAAACTTATCTCCACCGATTTTTATAGATTCACTGACAACGATGCCACCCAAAGAAATCACCGCTATATCTGTAGTTCCACCACCAATATCTATTATCATATGGCCATTTGCTTCTCCGATATCTAGACCTGCTCCTATGGCCGCAGCAATAGGCTCTTCAATAACATACACATCTCTTGCTCCAGCTTCTCTAGTTGCACCTTCAACAGCATTTTTTTCGACTTCTGTGATTCCAGGAGGAACAGAGACCATTATACGAGGCATTACTAGTTTGCCAATACCTTTCCCTTCAGAAATTTTTGCTATAAAATATTTCAACATTTTTTCTGTTGCACTATAATTTGAAATCACACCATCTTTAAGTGGTCTAATAGCAACAATATTTCCTGGCGTTCTGCCTATCATTCTTCTTGCTTCTTCTCCAACAGCAAGGATTTCATTGGTTCTTTTTTCTATAGCAACTACAGATGGTTCTTGTAATACAATTCCTTTGCCACTAGCATATACAAACACATTCGCTGTGCCTAAATCAATTCCAATATCAATTCCAGACATTTCAATTTCTCCTTTATATTCATATATTATTTTCAAATTTAATTATATTTAATCAAACAGTACAATATTATCTACTAAACTAGTAATTATTTTAAGTTAATTTATTTTTAGTTTTTTAGATTCTGAATTATTTCACTTTAAATTATTTAATTTTTCGATATATGTATATATTTTACCATATAAAGTTGATTATATCTATTAAATGATTTTTTTTATTCTACAAAAAAACAAAAATATCTCCTTTAAATGATTTTTTATTCTACAAAAAACAAAAATATCTCCCTTCAGTACAAGGAGATATCTTCATGATTATTTTATATAATAGTCCTTTGTGTTATATCCTTTTGACTACATTTTTTCTTTTAAATATTTTAGTTTTGTAGCCATTCCTCCTCGCATATGTCTTTCTGATTTATTGTTGTCTAAAACAACCTGTACTTTTTCTGCTAGTTCAGGATTTATTTCTTTTAATCGTTCCGTAACGTCTTTATGAATAGTACTTTTACTTACACCAAAAGCTTTTGCCGTTTGACGTACTGTCGTGTTATTATTGAGGATATACTGTGCAACAGTTGCTGCTCTCTCTTCTATATGCGATTTCAACGAATTTACCCCCTCACATTTATAGCTTTAATGATATATATGTGAAAAATCAGGATAATATTCCTTTAGAATTTTCAATTTATACTTTCTTATTCGTTTTGTTCTATATTTACTACACTTGATAATTAATAGCATAAATTAAAAATATGATGATTCCGCTATATTCAAATGGAAAAGCTAAAAGAATTAATAGAATTATTAAACAGATGAAAAATACAACATTTTGATTTAGAAATTTAAAAAGAACTTCAAAATTAATAAAGCTCGTTTCTGTGACTTAATATTATATGGGAATATCCACCTAATTGACAAAGAACCAATAAAAAATGGCTGTGCAATAAATCAATATTTGAATTTTACATCAGCCTTTTTATTTTATTCTATTTTAATAAATTACTTGGATCGACTAGTTCGTTTCCTTTGTACGCCTCTAAATGTAAATGTGCTCCATCTTCACATTCAGCTTTTGCTGTTTCTCCAATTTGACCTATCACTTGACCTTGTTTTACTGTGTCTCCTTTTTTAACTTTAGCATCTTTGGCAAGATTGCTATATACTATATACTCATCTTTGCCATCTTTTTTGATTTTTACAGAAACTCCATACTTATCACTTGTAAATACATCTTCTACAGTTCCTGCTGTAAGTGATTTTACATCTGTACCAACTTCAGAACTAATATCAATTGCTTTGTGTATTTCCCATTGATCTAGTGTCTTAGAGTAAGAAGGTTCTTTATCTGAGTATCCTCTCAACACTGATGTTCCTAAATAACTAAGTTTTGATTCTGTATTTGTATTTGTGCTTGAACTATCTTTAGCTTTTTCCAAATCTTCTTCAGAATTTGTTGATGTAGGAACTTTATTATCTTCACCTTCTATCAAGTGTATTTCATTATCTTTATCTTTTGCAAGTTGATCGACATTTCTATTTGTATACCAAATTCCACCTACTGCGAGTAAACATACACATAGAAATAACGATAAATAAAAACCATCTTTCTCTAATAAATTTTTCTTCATTAAAATTCGCACCTCCAAATATTTCGTATATTTGAAGTATTAACGATATGACATATTTTATACCTTATATTTTCTTTTTTTAAATTGAAATTAAAATATTTTTTTAAAATAAATTTTTATAAATGATTTTGTCGTTTTTTGAAGATATAAATAACTTTGTCCTTTTTCAAAAATATAAATAACTTTTTCCATTTTCGAAAATATAAATAACTTTTTCCTTTTTCAAAGATATAAATAACTTTGTCCTTTTTCGAAAAATTGAACAAACTTTTAATAAATATCTTTTATTTTTATTCCTGTATAGTAATGCAATAATATATCATAATATTTTGAGCCTTGTCTTGCCATTCCTTCTGCTCCCCACTGACTCATGCCAACTCCATGACCATATCCTTTTACATTGAATTCCACATTCTTTGAACCAACTTCTATATCAAAATTTGATGAATTTAAATTAAACATAGTTCTAATATCTTGACCTTTCAATGTCACACTACCTATTTTTATTTTTTCAACTGAACCACCTTCGCTGTTTTCTACTATTTTTATTTTATTTTCTAAATTTGAAGTACTTACTTTCGCTCCTTTTTCATTGACAGCATTTACAAACTTTTCTTTAGATACATTTACTGTAGAAACAAATTTAGGTGAAATAGAGTCGTATTGACTATCTACTGATTTTAAATATGGATAATCACTTGCAAACACTTCTTCGCAATTTTCGGTTTTTCCTGAAGAAGTTGAGAAATACAGTGTCATTATAGGTTTCTCTTCATATGTCAATATCTGACCTTTTGTTTCTCTGACTGCCTGCTCTAATTTAGTATATTTTTCTTCTATCCACTTATCTCCATTCAATTTTTGAAGCTCACTTTTTGATTTATATTCCTGACAATGTTTATAATCTGTGCATACTGCTGCCTTTGGATGTTTAGATGAATAGGGTTTGTCCATTTTGTATTCAACATAAGTTCTAGCTGCTACTGCTTGTGCTTTAAGTGCCTCCAAATCGAAATCTGCCGACATCTCTCCTGCTAAAACACCAACTAAGTATTCCTCTATATCAATATTTTCATATTTTTGTGTCTTGTGATTATATAAAGCTATTTGAGGTGATTGTTTATTTATAGTCTCATAAATATTTTCATCGGAATTGCTTGTATTTTTATTTTCTGTTTGAACTGAGTTGTAATTTTCTTCTTTGATATTATCTTTTGACTTAAAATATTCACTAGAATTTAGATTATATGATGCAACAGTAAGTCCAAGTGGACATAATATTGCACATATAACTATTAGCAATATAATATAAAAAGGATTTTTCATTCGTATTCCTCCAATCATTTTAATTTCTCTGGAATAATTATATGAAAAACCCTTCTGTTTTATGATTAAAATTTCTAACTAAAAAAATATTTCTAATCTTCATCTACTTCTACAAATTCAATATTTCCACCTAATGCTTTTATCTTCTTGTCAATGTTAACATATCCTCTTAGTATGTGATATATATCGCCTATAAGTGTTTCTCCTTCAGCTACAAGACCACAAAGTATAAGTGCTGCACCAGCTCTCAAATCTGTTGCGTTTACCCTTGCTCCACGAAGTTTTTCTACTCCATTGACAACAGCACTTCTGCCATCTATTTTTATATTAGCACCCATTCTGTTAAATTCAGCTACATGCATAAATCTGTTTTCAAAAACTGTTTCAATCACTACACCTGTTCCGTTTGCAATAGAAAGCATCGCCATGAATTGTGCTTGAACATCTGTTGGAAATCCAGGATGTGGAAGTGTTTTGACATCTATAGGTTTTATCACTTCTCCACCAATTACTCTGATAGAGCTATCTTTTTCTATTATCTCACAGCCTGATTCTCTAAGTTTTGCAATAACAGGTTTCAAATGTTCAACCATGACATTTTCAATCTCTATATCGCCTTTTGTCATAGCAGCTGCTATCATATAAGTAGCTGCTTCTATTCTATCAGGTATCACTGTATGTTCTGCTCCATGCAATTCTTTTACGCCGTTTATCTTGATTGTGTTAGTACCTGCTCCTTTTACATCAGCACCCATTTCGTTCAAAAAATTTGCAAGGTCAACTATCTCAGGTTCTTCAGCAGCATTTTCGATTATAGTTATTCCCTCTGCCAAAGTTGCTGCCATCATTATATTTTCTGTAGCTCCTACAGACGGAAAATCTAAATAAAGTTTGTCTCCAACAAGTCTGTCTGCTTTTGCTTCAACAAAACCATGTTCCATTATAATTTTAGCATTTAGTGACTTAAACCCCTTCAAGTGAAGATCTATAGGTCTTGTACCTATCGCACATCCTCCTGGCATCGAAATTTTCGTATTTTTAAATCTTGCAAGAAGTGGACCCATAACAAAAAAAGATGCTCTCATTTTTCTTACAAGCTCGTAAGGTGCATCACAAGAATCCACTTCACTTGAATCAACTATCAAAGTATCTCCGTCATACTCAACTTTTGCCCCTAAATGTCTTATAAGTTCTGTTATTACTTTTACATCGCTCAAATTTGGAACTCCATGTATCACCGATTTTCCATTTGCAAGTAACGTGGCTGCAATTATCGGTAGTACTGCATTTTTGGCTCCATCTATTCTTACCTTACCTCTCAAAGGTGCACTTTCTTTTACTAAAATTTTTTGCATTTTAAATTCTCCTCATAATTCATAATCTATATAAAAACGTCATGTCCTTTAATAATTTACTTTTTATTCCTTAATTACTTAATATACTATATGCAATAATAAAATTATTTGTGATTACTTTGAATTTTCTTTGACTAAATATCCTATTGATAACTCTAATATTATTATATATCATTTATATAAAAAAAACACTATTTTTCCCATATTGTAACCTTTTCTTATAAATAACTACATATTTATACAAAAAAACATACGATTTCAATCGAATCTTTTCTAAAAAAAATAGATTTACGTTTATTATTTATATTTTTATACTGCTCCTTGATTAGTATAACATAAATAGCTAATAATTTTAATAAAAAAATCACCTCTAATTAAAAATATTTTTTAGAGATGATTTTTTATTTCTATAATTTCTTAATTCATATAATTGAAATTTATATAAAAATTATTAACAGTATATAATTTTTCAATTCATACAAATTTTTAATTGTAAATTTATTTTTATTCGACATATTATTTTTGTTTCATAAAAGACTTTATATTATTTTTGTTTCATAAAAGACTTTGACAAATTATTTTTCATTATTAATTTATCTTTATTCAACTGTATTAATTTTATCTTTATTCAACTGTCACTGATTTTGCTAGATTTCTTGGCTTATCAACATCAAGTCCTCTAAGTACTGACACATAGAATGCTATAAGTTGCATTGGCACTACTGCTAATATAGGAACAATCAAATCATCTTCTTGAGGTACAAAGATAACATCGTTAGCAGTTTTTGAAACTAAATCATTTCCTTCTTGAGCTATAGCCACAACATATGCTCCTCTAGCCTTAACTTCTTGGATATTTGATACCATCTTCTCAAATAATTTTGACTGAGTTGCTATCGCTATCACAGGAGTACCTTCTTCCAAAAGTGCTATTGGTCCATGTTTAAGCTCACCTGCAGAAAATGCTTCTGCATGAACATAAGAAATTTCTTTTAATTTCAAAGCTCCTTCCATAGCTAGACCTGAATCAACGCCTCTTCCTATATAAAATGCACTTTGTGATTTTATAAATTTCTTTGCAATTTCTCTATATTCATCTTTCTTATCTAATACTTTTTCTACCTTTTTAGATACTCCTCTAAGTTTATCTATCATATCACGATAATATTCTTTTGTTATTGTTCCTTTCTTAATAGCAAAATCAAGTGCTATCATATAAAGAGATACTATTTGAGTAGTGTATGCCTTTGTTGAGGCTACTGATATCTCTGGACCTGCCCAAGTATAGAATACATCGTGTGACTCTCTTGCAATTGAAGAGCCTACAACATTTGTAATAGATAATACTCTTGCACCTTTTTGCTCAGCTTCTCTCAAAACAGAAAGAGTATCTGCTGTTTCTCCTGATTGGCTTACTAATATAACTAAAGTATTTTTATCGATCATAGGATCAGAATATCTAAATTCAGAGGCAATATCAGCGATTACAGGTACTTTTACAAGTTTCTCAATTGCGTACTTTCCTAAAAGTCCTGCATGATAAGCTGTTCCACATGCAATTATATATATTTTATTTATATTATCTAGATCTTCTTTAGAAATATAAATATTATCTAATTTTATATCTCCATTTTCATCTAATCTTCTTTCTATTGTTTCTGCAATTACTCTTGGTTGTTCGTAGATTTCTTTTTCCATAAAATAATCATATCCACCTTTGCTCGCTGCTTCTAAGCTAAGGTCTACATATACAGATTCTTTGTCTATTTTATTTCCATCGAAATCAAATATTTGGTTTTTTCCTGCTTTTGAATAGAATATTTCCCCATTGTCCAAGTAGAATATATCTCTTGTATATTCTAATATAGCAGAAACATCTGATGCAAATACTACTTCACCTTCTGCAACGCCAGCTACAAGAGGAGAATCTTGTCTAACTGCTACTATTTCGTCAGGTCTATCTTTAGCTATTATTAGAAGTGCAAATGCTCCTCTAAGTTTTTTTACTGTATTTTTAACAGCTTCCAATAAATCTTTTTCTTCTTTATAAAATTTATCTACTAAATGAGCAACTACTTCTGAATCTGTTTGAGTTAGAAATTTAACTCCATATTTGTGAGTAAGCTCTTCTTTTAATTCTAAATAATTTTCTATTATTCCATTATGAACTATAGCTATCTCTTTATTTTCACTGAAATGTGGATGTGCGTTTACATCAGTAGGTTCTCCATGTGTAGCCCATCTAGTATGGCCTATACCTAAAGTCCCATCCATTTTTATCTTTGTAACATCATCTGCTAGAATAGCAAGTCTTCCACTCTTTTTTCTAATATCTAAGCAACTTCCAGTATTTACTGCTATTCCTGCAGAATCATAACCTCTGTACTCCAACTTAGAAAGTCCATTAAGTATTACTTCAGACGCATTCTTATTTCCTAAATATCCAACTATTCCACACATATATGTGCCTCCTTAAAATATTTTATTTTAAGAGTTCAGGTCTGTTTACTCAAGTTTCCTTTGTCCACACAATCACTTGTGTGATTTGTAAAACTTTATCGGTGGTAAATGCACCGCGAAGCATCCGCCGATTATTCGATTAACTCCGACCTCGTCAACTTGTATAATACAAGTTCAGGCGCTATCATACTGAATAGTTATATAAATTCACTTATTCAGTACTTCTGCAACTTCATTATACAAATATTAGTATAATCTCATTTGATTGCAATATATATACAAAAATTTTATATGAAAATTCAACTACAAATTTTATATTAAATTTTTTGTAAGCATATAATTAGAATCTTTATATATAAACATTTACAACAATGCTTAGTATTATGATAATTTTTCTACTATAATATTTGCAAGATTTGTTGCTAATTCTTTAAGTTGACCTTCCTCTTTACCCTCTAACATCACTCTTACCAATGGTTCTGTTCCAGAAGGTCTTATAAGCACTCTTCCTTCTCCATCAAGTAAGTTTTCTATTCTTTCTATTTCATTTTTTATTTCTTCTATTTCCATATAAGAATTTTTATTTTCATTCTTAACCTTTGCATTTACTAAAACTTGTGGATACTGAGTCATAACTTCTGCTATTTCAGAAAATTTCTTTCCTGTTTCTTTCACAATGCTTGAAACCATAAGCGATGACAATATTCCATCACCTGTTGTATTGTGATCTAAGAAAATCATATGACCTGATTGTTCTCCACCAAGATTATATCCTTTTTTGATCATTTCTTCAAGAACATATCTATCCCCAACATTTGTAACTGCTAGATTGATTCCATGATTTTGGCAAGCAATTCTAAGTCCTATATTGCTCATAACAGTGATTACAAGTGTATCTTCTGCTAGTTTGCCCTTATTTTTTAAATTTATAGCACTCATAACCATAAGATGATCTCCATCTATAACATTTCCTTTTTCATCTACTGCTATAAGTCTATCTGCATCTCCATCATAAGCAAGACCTAAATCTGCATTTTGTCTTATGACAGTTTCGCAAAGTGATTTTGTACTTGTAGAACCACAGTTATTATTTATATTTATGCCATCTGGTTCGTTATTTATAACAATAAGATCTGCCCCTAGTTCTTTGTATACTGTTGGTGCTATTTTATAAGATGCACCGTTTGCGCAGTCTAATACTACTCTAAGTCCAGATAGATCTACATCTACAATTGATTTAAGGTAATCAATATATTCTCTTTTGTATTCATGTCTTGATTGTTTCTTTCCTAATCTATCTCCAACAGGATAGTAGTCTATTTCGTTTATGTTATCTATATAATATTCTATTTGCATTTCTATGTCATCTGCTAGTTTATATCCTTTTTCATTGAAAAATTTGATTCCGTTGTATTCAAATGGATTATGAGATGCTGAAATAACAACTCCTAAATCTGCATTTAATTTTTTTATTAAATAGGCAACTCCAGGCGTCGGTATTATTCCAACAGTTATTACATCGCAACCTACTGACATCATACCTGCTATCAAAGCTGATTCTAGTAAATCTCCTGATATTCTTGTATCCTTACCTATAACTACTTTTACATTATCTTTATTTTGTTTTTTGGCAAGAACATATCCTCCTGCTCTACCTAACTTGTACGCAAGCTCACATGTCAATTCTGAATTGGCAATACCTCTCACACCATCAGTTCCAAAATATTTTCTCAAATAAAAAACTCCCTTCATCACCAGTACAAAGTTTAATGTCTTTTTCTATTATATCATATTATTTTTGCAAATAAACCAACAATTTTGTTACATATATTATATACTATTAATTTTTCAGATATATGTTACAAAATAATTACAAATATGTATGTTTGTAGATTTTGTCGAATTGTATTTATAATCCTTCCATTTATTTAGCCGTCTATCTTTAATATTTAATCTTTAATCTTTAAAGTTAAGTATCAACTCATTTTGATATATATTCACTTCACTCATATATCCTTAATTAAATAGATTCTTTTCATTGTTGTATAATTAATCATGGAAATTTCCTTATCTACAATTAAAAATAGCTCTATCAATTATATATGATAGAACTATTTTCATTTATCTTGCTATTTATTTTTTGACGTATATTTTATTAAATAATAATATTATTTTTTATAATAAGATATTTAATAAACTGTTCAATAATTTTTAAATAACTATTTATTAAATTATTCAATAGATAGTTATTAAACTGTATATTTTAGAAGCAACTTATATTATATCGAAAATTTATGACTATTTTACGATATCTTTTACAGTTTCTGCACCTTTTTCAAGAGCAGCTCTGTTAGCTGGTATGAATTTTTCTTTGTTAGCACCAAAAACTTTTAAGAAAGCTTTTAATACTGTATCTGTATCAACAACAGGATCTATAGCTAAGAAAGCTCCTAGCATAACTAAGTTTGCTGCTTTTGGATTGTTTACTTCAGCAGCTATTTCATTAGCTGGAATATAGTAGTATTTAACATCATCTCTAGTTCCTTTTGCATCTATTAATGAGCTATTGATGAACATATATCCACCAGGAGCTACAGAAGATTGATATTTTTCAAATGAAGGGGCATTCATAACAATAGCTGCAGTAGCATCGTCAGTAATTAGTGGAGATCCAACTGGTTCATCAGATACAGTAACTGCACACATTGCAGTACCTCCACGCATTTCTGGTCCATAAGATGGTAACCAAGAAACTTCTTTCTCTAACATCATTCCTGCATAAGTTAGTAATTGTCCCATAGACATTACACCTTGTCCACCGAAACCTGCACATATTACCTTAGAAGTTGCCATTATTTTACCTCCTCATTTTTTAGATCATCTCTAAAGTTTTGAACTGGATAGTATGGTATCATATTGTCTTTTAACCATTGAAGAGCGTCTACAGGAGACATACCCCAGTTAGTAGGACAAGTTGAAAGTACTTCAACTATACCAAATCCTTTTCCAGCTTTTTGAACTTCGAAAGCTCTTTTTATAGCTGCTTTTGCTTTTCTTACATTAGCAGGAGTGTTTACTGCAACTCTTTCTACGAATATAGCACCTGTTAATGTAGATAACATTTCAGCTATTCTTATTGGATAACCTTGAGTTTCAGGATTTCTTCCTGATTGAGCTGTAGTAGCTTTTTGGCCTACTAGAGTTGTAGGAGCCATTTGACCACCAGTCATACCATAAGTTGTATTGTTAACAAATATAGTAGTTATTTTTTCACCTCTAGCAGCAGCGTGAACTATTTCAGCTGTACCGATAGAAGCTAAGTCTCCATCACCTTGATAAGTAAATACCATTTTATCAG
>JAISUA010000145.1 GCA_031272305.1 Clostridioides sp. | reverse complement strand
ACATCTGAAACTTTGGTATCAGTGAATTATACCACAATTAAACGAATTTTTTAAACAAATATTTTCAAAAGTACAACTAAAAAAGAGCTTCAAAATTAATGAAGCTCCATTCAGGTACTTAATATTATATGGGAATACCCATCTAATTGACAAAGAACCTTTTCAATTTTTAAGACTTTAAATTTTAACTGCCATTTTACAAACTTAGAATATAAGAAATATATGATTTTATAGTACTTCCAAGCAAAACTGTTTGATTAGCATCTAATTTTATAGAATAAATTTTACATATTTCTTCTAAAACGCTATCAGTCTTTGCCAAAATATCAGTCTCTTTTAGGAGTTCATTTTCATTATATATTTTTCTTACATTTTCAGCGATTTCATATATTTTGTTTATATTGATATCTATAAGCTCTTTTATATCAGTCATACATTTTGCGTGGCTAGGAACGTAGAAATCAGCTTCTATAGTTTTTAATTTTTCAAGTGTATCCAAATGTGCTTTTATATCATATAGAAAAAATAAATGATATTTTTCTATTATATTTTGAGGCATCAAGCTATCTGCCAAAAATAATACATTGTCAGGAGTTCTAATACCTATCATTTCAAAAAAATGACCTGGAAGTTCGACTGCTTCAAGTTCAGTATCTAATATTTTTCCTTCGGATTTTATTATATAGTCAACTTTGGATGGTTTTGCACATAAAAATTTATTTCTAAGCAACTCATTAGGATAGCCTCCATATAAAAACGCTGGCTCTAAAAGAGGGTATTCTGTGAAAAAGGATTCTAATTTTGTAGTTGCAATTTTGCAGTCAGTATTATTTTTGAAATAAGCGTTTCCTCCGATATGATCAGCATTTGAATGAGTGTTGATAATCATTTTTACTTTGAGATTGTTTTTTTCTAGAAGTCTAAGAACTTTTCTTGCAGAATCTTTATTATTTGAGCTGTCTATCAATATTGCTTCTCCATTTTCTATATATACGCCAACAATTGTAGGAAGTGGAATATAATAAGTGTTGCCTTTGATATGTTCTAAAATTAAATCTGCCATACACGTCACCTCAAATCAAAATTATGTGTTTTTTATAAATACAAAAAATTATTTATAAATAAAGATATTATGCTTAAAAATGGAAAATAAGTCATAAATAAAATAATTAAAATCAAGTCATAAAAAACAAATAATTTTTGTTTTTATTTTTTTATTCACAGTATTTTAACTATTATAATATAATATCAAGAGAAAAACTATATACTTTCAAAAAAATTTCTACTATTAAGAGATATTTTTTTCATATAAGGGTAAAATAAAAGGCTAAATAATGATATAATCATAGTAGCTATACGTAAGTATTATGGAGGTTTTATTTATAATGAATAAAGAATATATTTTTAATGAATTAGTCAAAAAACTTGATAAAAAAGATATAAAAATAGATGAACCAATGAAAAAACATATTTCTTTCAAAGTAGGAGGTCCTGCTGATATTTTGGTGAGACCTAGAAATGAAGAACAAATTAGATATATTATGAACTTGATAAAAGAAGAAAAAATTCCATTTTTGATTATAGGCAATGGTTCAAATTTGATTATAAGAGATGGAGGAATAAGAGGTATTGTCATAGAATTATCTGATAATTTTAGTGAAATTAATATAGAAAATAATATTGTAGAAGTTCAAAGTGGAGCGTTGTTGTCTATTATCGGACACAAAATTTTAGAGTCATCTCTTAAAGGTTTTGAATTTGCAACAGGAATTCCAGGAACTATAGGTGGAGCAGTAAGTATGAATGCAGGTGCTTATGGTGGAGAAATAAGTGAGATTGTCAAATCAGTTAGAGTGATGGATTTGCAAGGAAATATAAATGAATATTCGAATGAAGAGATGGATTTCGGATACAGAAGAAGTATCATTACAAACAATCCTTACATTGTTTTATCATGTAAGATTGAGCTTGAAAATGGCGATTACGATGAAATCAAAAAAAATATAAATGAACTTGCAGACAAAAGAAAAACAAAACAGCCTTTGAATTTTCCGAGTGCAGGGAGTACTTTTAAAAGGCCTGAAGGACATTTTGCAGGTCAGTTGATAGATGAGAGTGGACTTAGAGGATTTACTCACAAAGGTGCACAAGTGTCTGAGAAACATTGTGGATTTGTAATCAATAAAGGAAATGCAACTGCTAATGATTTGTTAGAACTTATAAGCATCATAAAGGAACGAGTTTATTCAAATACAGGAGTAATGCTTGAAGAAGAAGTTAAAATTTTGGGTGAAAACTAATTGGGGGAAAACTAATATGAAATTAATTGCTGATTATCATACACATACAGTGTATAGTGGAAAGAGTCATGCGAAAGGTACTATTGAAGAAAATGTAAAAGTAGCTATTGATAAAGGGTTGAAAACTATAGGAATATCAGATCATGGATATTCTCATATCATGTATGGATTAAATAAAAAAAACATACCTAATATTAGGGAAGAAATAGATATTTTGAATGAAAAGTACAAAGAAATAAATATTTTGTTTGGAGTAGAGTGCAACATACTAGATGACAAAGGAAACATAGACATGGATGAGCATTTTAGAAAATATTTTGATTATGTTATGGCAGGATATCATTATGGTTCAATGCCAACAGGTATAAGAAGCCTTTGTAACCATTTTGAAAATTATGTTCTAAAAAGTGAAAAAGCATGTATTTATAATACAAAAGCTATTGTAAATGCGATGAAAAATAATGATATTTTTTGCATAACACATCCTGGAGATAATGGGAAGATTTTTATTGAAGAAGTATCAGATGTAGCGTTGAAAACAAACACATTTCTTGAAATAAACAGTAGTCATGGTTTTCTAACTGTAGAAGAATTAAGAAAAATTTTAGA
>JAISUA010000181.1 GCA_031272305.1 Clostridioides sp. | reverse complement strand
AGGATATAATATCCATATTTAATTTAGATGATGAATTTTTTAATGATGAAAAATATTTCTTAAAAGTCATAAAATAAAACATAATCGATTATATGAGAGGTGATGAATGTTGTTTTAAGATTCGATTGGATCTTTACGTTACTACAATGAAGTGTGAGAGCAACGACCGAATCTTAAAACAACATCATTTTCTATTTTTAGCGAATTATTTTTTATAAAAAATAAAAATAGTTCGTTTTTTTTAATAAATCATATTTATTTCTTGAAAGAAAAATGATATAATATGACGTATATTTACAAAATAATGATGAGCTTTACAACTGTTTTTAAAATAAAATCACAACTTTAAAGCATAATCCAAAATAGTGTAAGTTTAATTTAATTGTAATCCAATAAAAATTCGTCGAGATACTTTTGCAGGACGGGAAACCTGGAGACGCTTAACAGCCGGAGTACTCATAACTATTATTATTGGAGGTTTTTTATGCAAAAAAACAAATCAAATCTTAAAACACTTATACGTGCAGGTAGAGCTATTATACCAGCACAAAAAGCAATCACAGGTGGTACACTAGTGAATGTTATGTCTAGCGAAATTTACAAAGCAGACGTTGCTATCTATGAAGATACAATAGTAGCAATTGGCGATGTTAGCGATTATATTTCAGATGATACTGAAATAATCGATGCAACAGGTGAATTTTTAGTTCCTGGTATGATCGATGGACATATTCACAGTGAATGTAGTAAATTAAGTATCACTAGTTTTGCAAAAGGAGTCGTTCCTTGTGGTACAACAAGTATCATATCTGGTCTTGATGAGTATATCTCAGTTTCAGGTCTTGAAGGTCTAAAAGAAATTTTCTCAGAAATCAAAGCAAGTCCTCTTAAAGTATTTTGGGGAGCACCTTACAAAACTCCATATACTTTTCCAAAGTCAACAGTTGCATTTAATTTTACAGAAGAAGTGCATAAAACTGTGCAAAAATGGCCAGAATGTTTTGGAGTATGGGAAACTGTAAGAGAAGCTGTTCAAGAAGAAGATGAAGATACTTTAGGTGCAATCGAACAAGCAAATCTTAATAGATTGCCTATATTTGGTTGTGCACCAATGGCTAGAGGTAATGACTTAAATGGTTATCTTTGTTCAGGTGTAAGACTTGATCATGAAAGTTATGATCATGAAGAAGTTGTAGAAAAAATGAGAAATGGTATGCACATGTTAATTCGTGAATCATCTGTTACTCATTTCTTAAAAGAAAACATAAGAGCAGTGACAGAAGTGAATCCTCTACTTGCAAGAAGAGTAAGTTTCTGTACAGATGATGTTACTGCTACAGATATCCTTGTCAAAGGACATCTTGACAATTTAGTAAGACTTGCAATTGCTGAAGGTGTTGAACCTATGACAGCAATACAAATGGCTACAATCAACAGTGCAGAAGCATATAGAATAGATCATCTTGTTGGTTCTATTACTCCAGGAAAAATCGCAGATATTGTATTTGTTGATGGAGTAGAAACTTTTAACGTTGAGAAAGTAATGACAAATGGAAAATTAGTAGCTGAAAATGGAAAATTAAATTATGAATTAAAAGCTCCAAAAAGAAGTAGTTTACTTACAAGTCAGTTAAAATGTAAGAAAACTACAAAAGAAGATTTTGAATACAAGGTTGATATAGAAAAAGGTAAAGCAAAAGTGTTATCAATGAATGTTGTTGGTCCTTTTGTTAGAAAAAGAAGAGATGTAGAATTAGATGTTGAAAATTATGTAGTACAACCTAGTATAGAAAAGGATGTTACAATGGTTTCTGTACTTGAACGTTTCGGAAGAAATGGAAACAAATCATTAGCATTCTGTTCAGGATGGAAATTGAGATGTGGTGCTATGGCATCTTCTGCTGCTCCAGATGACAACAATATTGTTGTTTTAGGAACAAATGCAAGTGATATGTCTATAGCTGTGAACCACCTTATAGATAATGGTGGTGGACAAGTTGTTGTATGTGATGGAAAGATTTTAGATTTCCTTCCATTGCCTGTTGGTGGAATAGTAAGTGATTTAGAACCAGAAGAAATAGCTCAAAGAGAAATAAAAATAAATAAAATTGCTAAAGAGCTTGGATGTGATCTTCCTGAACCACTTATGTATATGTTCTTCCTTCCAATAACAGCAATACCTGACTATGCGATAACAGATGTAGGTGCTGTTGACTGTATAACACTTGAAACATTTAATCCAATTTTGGAATTAAAATAGATTTTATTTAAAATGATGAGATCTTGTTATGAGGATAAAGTTTTTATTTCATAGTGAAAATTTATGTTCTCATAACAAGATGATTATACTTATTTAATAGAAATCATATAAATAAAATTTTCGGAAGGGATTTAGATTATGGAAAAATCAAAGCTAAAAAAATTAATTGAGATTGCTACTGGCAGACAAAAAGCTGATTTAGTTATAAAAAATTCAAAAATAGTAGATGTATATAATTTTAGAATTATTGAAGGAGATATAGCTATTTCTGATGATTTGATCGCAGGAGTAGGAGAATATTCAGGTGAAGTTGAAATTGATGCAAATGGAAAATTTGCCTCTCCAGGTCTTATAGATGGACATATTCACGTTGAATCTTCTTATGTATCACCAGAAGAATTAGGAAGAATGGTAGTTCCTCATGGTACGACTACAATTGTTGCAGATCCTCATGAGATAGTAAATGTATTCTCTATAAAAGGTCTTGACTACATGATAGAAGCATCTAAAGGAACAGCTTTGGATATAAAATGGATGTTACCAACTTGTGTACCAGCTACACCTTTTGAACATTCAGGTGCTGTTATAGATTCAAATGTTATGAGAGAACCTATAAAAAGAGACGATGTTTTTGGAGTAGGGGAATTTATGAATTTTCCTGGATTAATAAATACTGATGATGATGTTCTTGAAAAAATTTCTATTGCACAAAAAGAAGGAAAAGTAATAGATGGACATTGTCCTGGAATCAAAGGTAATTCACTAAATGCATATGCAAGTGCTGGAATTAGAGCTGATCATGAATGTGAAACAGTTGATGATATGCTTGATAGAATATCAAGAGGAATGTACGTTATGCTTAGACAAGGTTCAGCTTGTCACGATTTGACTACAATGTTAAAAGGACTTACTGAAAGAAATTCAAGACGTTGTGTATTTTGTGCTGATGATTTACAACCAAAAACTATTTTATCAAAAGGTCATATAGATAATAATCTAAGAATGTGCGTGGAAGCTGGAGTAGATCCAATTGTAGCTATAAGTATCGGTACAATAAATACAGCTGAATGTTTCAAAATGGATGACAGAGGAGCTATAGCTCCTGGTAAAAAAGCAAACATAGTTTTATTTGATAATCTAAAGGACTTCAATGCAAAAGAAGTATTTATAGATGGAAAATCTGTTGCCAAAGATGGTGCTTATCTTCCAGAAATAAAATATTACAGTCCTAAAGAAATGACAAAAGGATTTAACGTAAAAGATTTTTCTGTAGAAAAATTAAAATTACAAATAAAATCAAATAAAGCGAATGTCATAAAAATTCTTCCTGGAGGAGTAGTAACAGCTAAGGAAGTCATTGAGATAAATAGAGATGAAAATGAAGAATTTGTGTTCTCTAAAGATACTGATATTGTCAAAGTAGCTGTAGTAGAACGTCATCAAAATACAGGAAATGTTGCAAAAGCACTCCTTAAAGGATATGGAATCAAAGAAGGAGCTATAGCACTTTCTATAGCACATGATTCTCACAATATAATAGTAGTAGGTGTAAACGATCAAGATATGTCGTTTGCTGTTGAAGAACTTATCAAACAAGGTGGAGGAATAATCCTTGTAAAAGATAATAAAGTAATCGAAAGTATGCCTATGATTATTGGTGGAATTATGAGTGATAAATCAGGTGAATGGGTTAGAGATAAACTTACTACTATTCATCAAGTAGCTCATAAAGAACTTAAAGTAAGCGAAGATGTTGAACCAGTGATGACACTTTGTTTTATGTCTCTTGCTGTTATTCCAGAAGTGAAGTTGACAGATATGGGACTATTCGATGTTACAAAATTTGATTTTATAGACATAGAAGCATAATTCTATAAATATAAAAGCATAAATAAAAAGTATAAATAAAAAAGTATAAATAAGAAAATATAAAAGTATAAATAAGAAAATATAAATAAGAAAATATAAATAAAAAAGTATAAATAAAAATAAATTTGATATACATTATTCAATGATAACAAAACTAAATAATGATAGATTAAAAATAGAATTTTTATGTAAACTTAAAAAGAAAAATATTTTATTAACGTAATAATAATTGCGTTAATAAAAAAAATAAGAAAAATTTTGGGAGAAAAATATGCAGAACACATCAAAATTAAAATTATTTACTAAGGGGGATATTGGTGGTTTAACTTATATCCTTGCTAATAATATTGTTAACTATATAATTGTAATAGCGACTTTATCAGGAGTATTAAAATGGCCTAAAGAGCTTGTATATGGACGAGTTATTCCAGGTATGTCGATTGGTTTGTTATGTGGAGGTCTTTATTACACATATATGGCAATAAAACTTTCAAAAAAAGAAGGAAAAGTAGATGTAACAGCACTTCCTTCTGGAGTTTCTACTCCAGCAATGTTTGTTATGCTTTATGGTATAATTATGCCACTTAATTACGCAATAAAAGATCCATATCTTGCATGGAGTGCAGGTGTAGCAGCATGTTTCATTGGTGGATTTGTAGAATTTTGTGGTGGAATAATAGGACCATTTATGAAAAAATATATACCTAGAGCGGCTCTACTTGGTACTGTAGCTGGAATAGGTTTCATTTGGATGGCTACACAAGGTGTTTTCGATTTGTTTGGAGATCCAATGGTTGGTTTACCAGTTTTACTAGTTGGTTTTTTAGGAGTTTTTGGAGGATATTTATTTCCAAAAAGAATACCACCTTTTGCAGTAGCAATAGTTGGAGGAGTAATATATGCACTTGTTCTTGGAAGAACTCATATAGATTTTTCTGGAGTTGGTCTATTTGCTCCAAATCCTGCTGATTCAATAAAAGCATTGCTTACTGGATTTAAACTTATAGTTCCTTATTTAAGTATAATAATACCTGTAAGTATTTATAACTTTATAGAAACAATGGACAATGTAGAAGCAGCTAATGCAGCTGGCGATAATTATAGTGTAAGAGAAGCACAATTTGCAGATGGAATTAATACAATGATTTCTGCAATTTTCGGAGGAGTAATTCCTAATACAATTTGGCTTGGTCATGCAGGTCTAAAGAAAACAGGAGCTACAGTAGGATTTTCTTGGCTTGGAGGAATACTTCTTGCATTATCAGGATTGTTCGGATTATTTACATTCTTTAGTGCGTTAGTTCCTCCAGCAATAGCAGCTATAACTTATCTATGGTGTTCAATAGTTATGTTATCACAAGCTTATTATGCTTGCGATAAAAAACATTTCGCTGGTATAGGTATAGCTATGGTTCCTCCTATTGCAGACTTTTTATACACTCAAATAACAGGAGCAGTAGGACTAGCTGATATATATACAGAAACATTACCAACAGGTCTTTTAGGTTATGGAAACGAAGTAACATCAAGACTTCTTGCATCAGGAGTAATGTGGAATGGTGTACCAGCAGTAAAAGCAGGTGCAATAGTAATTGGACTTATAATAGGTTCGCTTACAATATTTATAATTGATAGAAGACTTGATAAAGCAGCAATTGCTTGTTTTATGGGAGCAGTGATGTCTACATTTGGATTTATTCATAGTGCAGGATTAGGATTCTATCCAACTTCACCATTTACTATAGGATATTTAATCATGACTGTTATATGTTTACTACTTCATATGAATAGAAAAAAATGGATTCAAGAAATAGAAAACTATGAATATGTATAGAAAAATAGATTCAAGAAATAGAAAACTATTAATATGTATAGAAAAAATAATAAAATTATAAAGATATATAAGCAAAAATAATTAAAAGATTTTTATTAAAGAGAGTCAATGAATGTTGTTGAAAGTTTCTGTTTGAGATTTACGCTCACGAGGATGGCTAAATCCGAGAACGAATCTGTAAATAATTTCCTTGGCTCTTTTATTTAAAATAATACAAACCATTATATTATACTTAAATACAGTTATATTTGATAAAATATAATAAAGAATGACTTTTAAGATAGTTGACTATTTTTTAAATTTTTGCTAAAATCAATTAAGCACAGGACGAAGGTTCTAATAAATAAGGAGGATGAAGAGTATGAAAAATCTAAAAAAATTTATGGTTTCTTTAGTAGGTGTTGCGTTTTTAGTAGGATTTGTGCCTGCTAAGAGTATAGCAAATAGTTCATTTATCTCTTTTGGTGGTAATATTGTAAGTGCACCAATCACTACTCCAGCAACAAATGGTGTGTCTTCAGTAGAAAATCCAGACAAAATTCAAGCTGGTGATCCTACAGGTATTAGCGTTTCTGCATTTGGCAATGACATTGATCCTGATGCAACTGTAAATCAAATCGTTACAACACAAACTAAATAAGACTTATAGGAACTAGAAATAAAATCAAGGTAATAAGTCTTGATAGTCGAACATAAATTTTCGTTTTTT